>JASEGR010000036.1 GCA_030017955.1 Candidatus Eisenbacteria bacterium | reverse complement strand
GCATCCTGGCCAAAGTCACCAAATGTAAAGAAGCGTTAGACGCACTACACTAGCATACCTTCGGTCCGGAGTGGCCTTGTTGATCGCCGGTATCTCGATCATTCATTTCTCGCAGCAGGGCTGGTTTTGGGCTGTCGGAATTGCCTGTCTTCCCGCCGGATTCATAACCGGAATCATAGGTGTGACAAGATACCGGAAGATGAACAGATCCATTTCCGTTGGCCGCGGCATTTCTGCAACGGAAGCTGGAGAGGAAACAAAATCTGCCGAACCATGAGGCCCACCGCATTCCGAACCCGCAGCCGGTTCGGAAACGGTGACTCTTCTGGGGCCGTATTCAAAGGGGATGCGGGGGAAGAGGGGTGGGGAGATGTCAGAGGTGGTAACAATTTGTGACCTCCTTGGGAGATTGAGGTTCTCACAACTTTCTTCCTTGACGTTGCTTCTGGTATGACATATAGTAATACCGGGAGGTGAATCATGGGTAAAGTGAAGATTGCAATCAGTATAAGTCAGGTGGTGGTCCACCGTCTGGATCAGTTGATTAGAAAGCATATTTTCACTAATCGAAGCCAGGCGATTGAGGAGGCTGTTCAGGACAAACTGGAGCGAATGGATCGTGGCCGGCTTGCCAGAGAATGCGCGAAGCTGGATCCTGCTTTTGAGAAGGCGATGGCTGAGGAGGGTATGTCCGAGGAGTTGGGTGCATGGCCAAAATACTGAGGGGCGAGATTCGCTGGGCAGACCTGAATCCTGTCCGTGGGCGTGAGCAGGCAGGGTTGAGGCCTGTGTTGATTTTGAGTCATGATGTTTTCAACGCGCGTTCCGGCACCGTCATAGCGATGGCCGTCACGAGTCAACCTCAGAGGGCCGGTTTTCCATTGTCGTTCGAACTCAAGTCCACGCAACTGCCAAAACGTTCATGGGTGAAGATGAGTCAGATCCGGACGCTTTCTGTGGAACGGATTGGGAGGAAGATTGGCATTGTGTCTCCCGAGGAACTGGATCAGGCTGTTGTGGGACTGAACGAGATCATTGGAACCTAACCTGCTCTTGCGCCTGATGGGAGCTCCGCGCCTCGCAGACGAGCGCAATCAGGATTGTCTCTTCGGCGAGAGAGATAATGTGCACTCAGTTTCTTGGCTCCAATCGTATCGGGGCGTACGCTGAGGCGCTGGCTAGGAAGCTGGTGGAAGAAGCCCGTCTGACCCTGCCTTAATCTGGCGGCCACCGTCCGTGATCGGGTCTGACCAGGAGAAATGTCATGCAAGACGCTCAATGATCCCGATTCCGAGAAATCCCAAAGAGTCATGGCGGCGATGCTTCGAATGAAGAAGATCAACATTGGTGAATTGGACCGGGCGTATGCAGGATAGTATTTGGTCTACCGAAATGTTGGAAGCGTTTAGCGGTGACTCACAACAATCTCATGTGTTAAGTTCAATAACCGGAGAAGGGTTTTCGGCCGCACAGTCTGGTACGAATCATTATCAAGCAAGGAGGAACAAATATGGGTGACAAGGGAAGTAAAGACAAGGGCAAGAGGGAACATCAGAAAAAGGCCCAGCATACGGCCAAGGAAAAACGCAGACTGAAAAGAGAAAAGAAGAATAAGCAAATGTCCATTACTATCCGGTGACCTCAAAGCAAGCATTTGCGTGCCTGCGCGGCCACGCGGTCGCGCAAACACTGTTTCCGCCAACCACGCTGAAGGCCGCGATCAAGCGGCTTGGATTCGTTCAGGCCGATCCGATCCGCTCGCCCGCAAGAGCTCACGATTTGATCCTGCGTCACAGAGTGAAAGCCTACCAGGCCGGCGACCTTGAGCGACAGTATGCCTCACTGGATATCGAGGAAGATGTGCTGTATGCCTACGGTTTTCTTCCCCGGCCAATCTGGCGCCTGTTGCATCCCCGGAATCTGACGGGCCTATCGAAGCTGGAGAAGAAGGTCTACGAAACCGTTTGCAGACTCGGTGTGATTCATCCCAGAGAGCTGGAAACTCACTTTGGAAGGAAACGGGTGGTCAACGCCTGGGGTGGCTATTCCAAAGCGACAACTCGCACTCTGGATGCGCTGCACTATCGCGGCCTTCTCCGCATCGCTCGCCGCGAACAAGGAATCCGGCTTTACGAAGCTGCTTCGTCGTCCGTCGAGTCAGTAGCGCCACTTGAGCGTCTGCGAAGACTCATCATGGTGATTGCAGGCATTCTTGCTCCTGTGCCTAAAAAGACCCTTCACGCCAACATTGCGCGCTATCGTCGTCTGGGGAGTCCGCGGGCGGTGGTGACGGATTTGATCCGCGAAGGAAAGCTCCAGGAGCAAACGATTGAAGGGATGACATACGTCTGGCCTCCCCGCTCGCTGCCTTTGAGCGAAGATCCACCTCGCGTGCGATTGCTTGCTCCGTTCGATCCCGTAGTCTGGGACCGGCGCCGGTTCGAGCACCTGTGGGGATGGCCTTACCGCTTCGAGGCCTACACTCCTCCGTCGAAGCGCATTCGCGGATACTACGCCATGCCTCTGCTTTGGGGTGACCGGGTCATCGGCTGGGCAAACGCGCTGGCATCCGAAGGAAAGTTGGACGTCGAGGTTGGATTTGTTGGGAAACGTCCGAGCGAAAAGAGTTTTCGTTCTGAGCTGGAACTCGAAATCGGGCGCCTGAATGCTTTGAAAACACATTGGTGAATGATAAACTCGCCGGACACTTCATGCCGCCGTTGCACGTGATTGGCGGAGAATGGCAACCAGTGAGGATCATTGCTCCCGGCGACAAGCGCGGAAAAGTCACCTATGCGTTTTTGTTGATTGAATAGCGGCTGAGGCACGGTTTGCGCCTAACACTGCGCAAATTGAAACGACGTTGAGGACGCGCGGCAATTCCAGCGTGGTTGCCCGCTCTCGACTTTCCGTGTGTTTGTTCAGGAGAAGATGCTCCGTTCGTTAATGCGCCGAGCGCTCTTGTCACAGCGCTTGAGTGGGCAAGCAGCGCCAGGGCAGTATTCGAGGCGGCTTTGGGGAGACCAGTGGAAGTCAAGTCAGAATGATCCACTGGGTTGCTCTGTGGCAAAAGAAGTGATCGCTGTTCTGCGTGAAGAGAACTTGGTTGAAAGAGGAAATGCCATCGGGACATACTTTCTTGAGGGCTTGAGGCGACTGGAAGCGAAATATAATATCGTGAAGGAAGCCCGCGGGAGAGGCATGTTGCTTGCGCTGGAGTTCCGCCCGCGCCGTCAGCTGGCTCGTGAATCAAAATGGGAAGACAACGGATAACGAGAGTGCGATCGGTTCTCAAGAAATACACGGAGGCCAATAGAGACGCCTGGAATGAAGTCATGCCTAGACACCAGAATGCCGCCAGAGAGAAATGGGACAATGCGTTTGCGCAGCCCGGCTTCGTATGTATGGAAGATATTGAACTATCGTTGCTCAGGCAAATAGGCATCAAAGGAAAGGCCGTCGCGCACTTGTGCTGCAATAACGGCATCGAATTACTAGCTATGAAAAACTTGGGAGCTGATGAGTGTATTGGGTTTGATATATCTGATCTTGCAATTCAGGAGGCCCGGGAGCGCGCAGAGCGATGCCATATCGATTGTCAATACATACGGTCGGACGTCTATGAAATCGGGCCAGAGTTTGGAAATCGGTTCGATGTGATCTATGTCAGTTCCGGAGGGCTGGGATGGTTGCCGGACTTGAAGCTGGTTTTCGCCAAAGCGGCTGCTATGTTGAGAAAGAACGGACAAATATTTATCCATGAGATACACCCATTCTCCGAGATGCTGCCGTTTGATGATACTGAAGGCCCTGACATCCTGCGGATTGTTGAGCCCTACTTCAAAACCGGCCCTTATGTTGATTATGGCGGTTTGGATTATGTCGGCCGGACAGAGTATGCTTCGACCAAGCCGCAGTATTGGTTCGTACACAAGTTGTCTGACATTTTGGTGGCGTTGGTTGATAATCGAATATCAGTAGAGCATTTCTCCGAATATGAAACTGATATTTCTGCTGGACATAGGCGGATAGAACAAGCTCACGCCGGTATCCCTCTAAGCTATATTTTGATTGCGAGAAAGCAGAGCGCCAGCTAACTTCCGGGTGAAGTCGATCGCTGCTTCGCAGCGTAGGGTAGGCGTCGCGAGCCAGCCAATCTGAACATAGACACAGGAGCTTCACCGGGGCCGGAGCGGTGACTTACCAAGGGCGTTGGCTGCTACAAATGCGTTTCATGCAAAAGAAAGATAGAATGGCCAAATTATGGTAAAGACCAACAAGAACAGAGCAACGTTTTCACTATACCTGGTTTTGTGTCTATTTCTGTTTGGAATGACTGGCGATGCGCCGCTTTGTGCTGTACGTCGTGACGACTGCCGCACTTCGTGATCGCGATCGCGCAAGCTGCCTGGGTAAGCCCACTCCCGCCGGCCCTGGGTGCGTGCTTGGGCGCCAGCTTCGGGTTCATGCTCCCGGTCTCGACGCCTCCCAATGCAATCGTGTATGGCTCGGGGCTAGTCCCGCTGCCGAGAATGATGCGCGCCGGCATCCTGTTCGATATCGCCGGCTTCTTCATCATCTGGACCGGATTGCGCGTGCTGTGCCCTTTGCTGGGACTCATGTAAGGGCGTTCCGTTATGCAAGCACGTCTCAGCGCACAGAGGAGGAGATATGAAATTCGATCCTGCGAGCGAGATTCAGAATTTCCTGGTGTTCGGTGAATTCGGGGATGTGAATCCGTCGATCTGCGACTCATCGACCTACACTTTCTTGAGCGTCGCGAAGATGGAGGAGCTCTTCGAGCATGAGGTAGAGGGGTGCTTCCTTTACTCTCGCCACTGGAATCCCACGAACAGGTATCTCTCGGAGGCCCTCGCCCGGATGGAATCCGGTGAGTCGGCTCAGGTGATGGCCTCAGGGATGGCAGCGATCAGTTCCACCCTGCTGCAGTTGTGTTCCTCAGGCGACGAGATTGTGTCTGGCCGTACCATCTACGGAGGGACCTACGCGTTGCTTGCCAATCTCCTCCCGCGGTTTGGGATCACAACACGATTCGTCGATCTTTGCGATGAGCAGGCCGTAAGGGCAGCGATGGCGCCCAGGACACGCGTCCTTTGTTGTGAGAGCCTGAGCAACCCCCTTCTCGAGGTTTCCGATATCCCGAAACTAGCCAGCGTGGCGAAGGAGCACGGGGTGCAGCTCGTCGTGGACAATACCTTTAGCCCGCTTATTCTGTCCCCTCTCCGTCTCGGCGCCGACGTCGTGGTCCACAGCATGACCAAATTCATCAATGGCACAAGCGACTGCGTTGCGGGTTGCGTGGTCTCATCGCACGACTTTGTCTCCCGCCTGAACGACATTAATTGCGGGCCAAGCATGCTGCTCGGGCCCGTGCTTGACAGCATTCGGGCGGCAAGCATCCTCAAGAACCTGCACAGTCTTCACTTGCGTATGGCGCGACATAGCGCAAACGCCCTTTACATTGCCCGGCGCTTGAAGGAAATGGGGTTGACCGTCTACTACCCGGGTCTCGAGGGCCATCCGCAGCACCAGCTGATCTCGCGGCTGATGAATCCGGGCTTCGGGTTTGGGGGTATCGTGGCGGTAGACGTCGGGGACAAGGCCACGGCCGATCGCCTCATGATGGGAATGCAGGAAGAGAAGGTCGGATACCTCGCGGTTAGCCTTGGCTATTTCAAGACCCTATTCAGCGCCCCGGGTCACAGCACTTCGTCTGAAATTCCGGCAGAGGAGCGTCGCAGAATCGGAATGAGCGATGGGTTGATTCGCTTTTCGCTCGGGCTGGACAACGACATTGAGCGAACCTGGGAGATGCTGAATGGTTGTCTCCGGAAGTTGGGCATCTGCGGTTCCGACTCAACGGATACGGAAGCGCGCAGAGCTCGTTCTCGGAAAGCCGGCTGACAACCTCATGCAGCGGACGGTGACTGGCGCCGGTTTCTGCGGGAGCACAGACGGGAAACAATCACCTTCCTGCAGGAACTCAGAGGAGATGGTGATCGGGCTCGAGTCTCGCGCGATGACGAAGGAGGCTGGTCAGCGCGCAAGGTGCGCGGACGGCTGGTGCGTCACGAGATCTTGGACTGGAAGAGCATTCAGCGCATACAAAGTGAGTTCGACAAGCAGCACAACTAATTCGCGGCCGCAGCAGGCGATCGGGGCTGAAGCCGCAGCGCCGGCCGCATAAAGGAGATTTCACTTGAGCAATCGTCCGAAACGCCTCGTTCAACTTTTTGCTGCAATCGCGGTGGGATTACTGTCCGTTACAAACGCGCAAGCTGTGCCGATCACGTTCCAGGTCAACATGAGCTACCAAATTCAGCGGGACAAGTTTGACCCGGCTAACGAGTTTGTGGACGTGGCGGGATCGTTCAACAATTGGGGTAGCCCTCTAGCTATTCTGTCAGATAGTAATGCTGATGAAACATACGGGATAACAATCGACGGATTCGTTCCGGGAACGGACATCGAGTACAAATTCAGGATCAATGGGGTGTAGGATGGCCGGGAAGAATTCCCTTATGGCGGTCCCAACCGGACCTATACGGTGCGATCGGACACGAATGTGATCCTGGTCTGGTACAACGACGAGATTCCGTCCACTGGTCCGCCCTCGGCTGATTTCGCTGCCGACACGCAAACGCTGTTGGAAGACGGCGCAGTTCATTTTGAAGATCGCTCCGCAGGATTAATTGACAGCTGGGAATGGACCTTTGAAGGAGGCTCTCCCGGTACATCGAGCGAGGTGAACCCAATTGTGGTTTACCCGCAAGCCGGCACGTTTGATGTCGCCCTGGTCGTGAGTAACACAACTGAAAGCGATACCCTGGTGGTGTCAGACTTCATTCAGGTCTCAGAGCGTGATACCAGTGAGATATCGTGGTGGAACGACACGGTTTACTACGAAATATTTGTACGCAGTTTCTATGACAGTGATGGTGATGGAATTGGAGATCTCATAGGGCTCACGCAGAAACTGAATTACCTGAATGACAACAACCCGAACACAGATGACGATCTTGGTATCACGGGTATCTGGTTGATGCCAATTAATGA
Source organism: Candidatus Eisenbacteria bacterium (assembly GCA_030017955.1). Classification (NCBI taxonomy): domain Bacteria; phylum Candidatus Eiseniibacteriota; species Candidatus Eiseniibacteriota bacterium. The sequence goes on along the minus strand of JASEGR010000036.1, from coordinate 22,938 downwards.
CTCGCCAAGCTACCACGGGTATGATGTGATCGACTATCGTTCCATCAATCCGGATTATGGCTCCATGGATGATTTCAGAGATTTTCTGGATGAAGCGCACAACCGGGGTATCCGTGTCATCATCGATTATGTGATGAACCACAGTTCGAATCAGCACCCCTGGTTTCAACAATCGGCCCAGAACAACCCTGCGTATCGGAATTTCTACCGCTGGTCATCCACTAAGCCCGGGTATCTGGGCCCATGGGGACAACAAGTCTGGCATCGGTACGGCTCGAAATACTATTACGGTTTGTTCGGTGCGGGAATGCCGGATTTGAACTATGAAACACCCGCCGTAAAAGACAGCATGTTTGCCATTGCGAACTATTGGTTAAATACCGTTGGTGTGGATGGCTTTCGTCTCGATGCAGTGCTGTACATCATTGAAGAAGGCAGCGTGCTGGCAAACACTCAATCAACCTATCAGTTCTGGCATGACTTCAATCAAAACATCAAGCAGGCAAAACCGGACGCCATGTCGGTCGGTGAAGCCTGGACCAATACCAACACTATTCTCAACTATGTGACCAATGACCGCCTGGATTATTGTTTTGAGTTCGACCTTGCCTCTGCCATTCTCAACTCTGTGAACTCGGGAAACGCCCGGGGGATCGTCAATAAGATGCAGGAGGTTTACAACGTCTATCCCCATCTCCAATACGGCACGTTCCTGGCGAATCACGACCAAACTCGAGTGATAGATGTGCTGGGGTACAGTATCAACAAAGCGAAAGTCGCAGCTTCGCTATATCTGACGCTTCCGGGAGTCCCTTACCTCTACTACGGAGAAGAAATCGGAATGGAGGGAACCGGTGCTGATGAGCTCAAGCGCAGACCCATGCAGTGGTCTGATGAGACAAATGCCGGTTTCACTTCCGGAACGCCCTGGATTGCAGTTGGCGATAACTATCCAACTTATAATGTTTCGACGGAGCAGGAGGATCCCACATCGCTGCTTAGTTGGTACAAACAACTCATCGCAGTCCGCAACCGGGAAGCAGCTCTGCGCTTGGGCGAATACGCGGGTACTGTCAGTTCTGCCTCACCAGTGATGGCTTTCATTCGACATTACCGGGATGAATCGATACTGGTGATCATCAACACGGGTTCAAGTGACAAGGGCAATCTCACGCTTTCCTTAGTCGGCAACAGCGTGGGGCCGGGTGATTATGTGCTTAGCAGTCTGCTCACGAGCGACACATTGTTGGTGTCCGTCAATGACTCCTACGAGATTACGAATCTGGTCATTGATGGATTTGAGACGCTGATTTACTCGCTTTCTGATCGAAGCAGCACAGGTATAGACGTAACGAAAGGTATTTTTGGTGATTTTCGTCTGCATCAGAATTTTCCCAATCCGTTCAATCCCTCAACAGTTATTCGGTACGATTTACCTAAGTTCACACATGTAGAGATAAAGATCTATAACTTGCTTGGGCAGGAAATAAGAACATTGACAAGCAAAAACCAGTCAGCCGGCCGACACAGTATCGAGTGGGATGGACGGGATATTGCGGGAAACGAGGTCGCAAGTGGATTATATCTATACAGCATATTTACGGGAGATTTCAGGCAAACCAGGAAAATGCTGTTAATCAGGTAGTGTGTATAGATCCTACGGCGAGGTGTGCACAGGCAGCTAACCAGCGCTTCAACCTGACGAGCCGGCGGCTTCGCCGCGCCCGGCCGCCTGGCGTGCTGGTCTGTTTTCAGTTTGTGCAGTGCCCCGCCGCTGAGTTGGTCGGTCGGTGAAGGTGGAAAGGCAGATGAGAATACCGATTTATCAAGTTGATGCCTTCGCCTCGGAGGTTTTCTCGGGCAATCCAGCCGCCGTTTGCTTCCTGGATGCATGGCTCAGTGACAGAGAGCTTCAATCGATTGCCGCAGAGAACAATCTGTCTGAGACGGCTTTCCTGGTGCGCAGCGATGATGGCTTCGATCTCCGATGGTTTACACCAGTCACGGAAGTTTCCCTTTGCGGTCATGCAACGCTGGCGAGCGCTTTCGTTCTCTTTGAGTGTCTGAAATGGAAAGAGGAGGCCATTAGATTCCGAACACGAAAGAGCGGGCAGCTCGTCGTGACGAAACGCGAGGATTTGCTCGAAATGGACTTCCCGGCAAGGCCTGTGCACCCCATGAATTCGCCCGCTGGATTGCTCGAAGCGCTGAAGGTCCAGGCACAAGAAGTGCTCGGGTCCGCCGAGGATACTCTTGTGGTTTTGGATAGTGAAACGAGCGTCCGGGAGCTACGGCCCGACTTCACAGCCCTGGGCGAAATCGAGTGCCGCGGAGTCATTGTGACGGCCCGTGGAGATCGGTCTGATTTTGTATCGCGATTCTTCGCTCCCCGAGTGGGCATAGCCGAAGATCCTGTTACCGGCTCTGCTCATTGTGTATTGATTCCTTATTGGGCTCGCATCCTTGGGAAGAAATCTCTGCATGCCCTGCAGGTCTCGCGGAGAGGAGGCGAGTTGTTCTGTGAGGACTGCGGCGAGCGCGTCCGCATTGCCGGCAGGGCAGTGTTGTATCTGGAAGGCACAATATCAGTCTGAATAATCGACCTGCCGTGTGTACTGGACGGCTGATAGCCCCGCAGTGACGACATACTGAAGAAGAGGCCTGCGTGCATATCGAATTCAAACGCCTGAGCGAAATCAGCAGCTCTGATATCATCGCATTGAATAAAAATCCTCTCGTGCGGCGCCGGATGCCGCTAACCGACGACAATTTTGGAGAAGCGGAATCCAACGTATCTTGGCGCCGGTCTTGCCCTTGCGGGCGCCGCACTCTTTTATGAATCGCTGCCGCTTGCGGGTTATACTGGATTGTTTCTTGTCGCAGCTCATCTCTTTGTGGTGTGGTACGAGGAGCCTGCTCTCCGGCGAGCCTTCGGACAAGAGTACGATGCGTATCGCCGCCAGGTCAGGCGATGGCGGCCGATCCTGCGGAGAGCGTAAATTACACAGAATATCCTGAAACCGGATATTGGACCGTGACCTACAATACCAAAGGCGATGGTTGACAAGCTATTCCTCCACGTTGAAGTCTGCGGGTGAAACCGATCATCCCGCTCCAGAAAAAAGGAGATCGAACATGCGTCGAATCTGTCTGATTCTTGCGTCCCTTGTTTGCCTTGGATCTTCATACGGTTTCCAGAATCAAATACGCGTGACGCCCGGTTGGCTTGGTGAGCATCTGCAGGATTCATCCCTGGTAGTTCTTCACGTTGCCAGTCTGCGAGCGGACTATACGCGCGAGCACATTCCCGGCGCCAGATTCCTGTGGCCGGGATGGATGACAGAATCCACCCCAGAGTTGAGCTTCGAAGTGCGGCCTGTCGCGGAACTCGATACGTTGCTTGAAGGGTTGGGTATCAGTAACAGCAGCAATATAGTCATCTGTCATGTTCTGGGAGACGCGGCTGCGGCGGCGAGAGTGTACGTCACGTTGGACTTTCTGGGTCTGGGCGATCGCGCGTACATCCTCGATGGCGGGCTTGAGGCATGGAAAGCTGAAGGTAAGCCGGTGATCAAGGAGATTACGCCTCGCAAATCAGTCAAATTCACCCCAATGATCAGGAGTGGAGTCTTTGTTGGCCTGGAATATGTGAAGGCACAATCAGGAAAGACCGGTTTTCGTCTTGTGGACTGTCGATCCGCGCAAGGATTCAATGCCGGCGGAGTGGGCATGTTTCGCGCGGGTCACATTCCGGGAGCAGTTAATCTCCCGTTCCCGGCGGTACTCGACAGCACGAACAAGTACTTGCCGATGGATTCGCTCAAGGCAAAGTTCGAATCGGCTGGAATCAAAACTGGCGACGAGATCATCACCTATTGCTACTCAGGAAGGGCCACCTGCCCGGTATATGTAGCCGCGAAGATGCTCGGGTACAATGTTCATCTGTACGACGGATCATTTGATGAGTGGTCGCGGCACGAAGACTTGCCCGTAGAAGTCACGAAAAAATAAAATCGATCGTGGCGTACCGCTGAGGCTAGGATAGACAACCTGCATCGGCAGCGACGTTCGGCAGACATACGAGGCATGTATGGTTCGCAGAAGAAAACCATGAAACAATGGATTCTCTGCGCTGCATTTCTCGGCTTCTTTGCGGGCGGATGCTCTGCTCAAAAGCAGGTGGCTGTCCCGAAAAGAACATTCGAAGGAAGATTGTTATTACGAAACGGCACGGTATCAGAGGTGGTGACCATGGAACGAATGATCCTAACGGATGAACAATGGAAGAAAGCTCTTCCACCGGATGTGTACGCCATCGCGCGCAAGGGCGGCACCGAATGCGCTTTCACGGGCGCGCTGCATGAGAACCGCGATCAGGGCATCTACACGTGCTTGTGTTGCGGACTTCCGCTCTTCACTTCAGACACAAAATTCAATTCGGGCACAGGATGGCCCAGCTTCTTTCAGCCGATTGATCCGCACCAGATCATTGAACGACCTGATAACAGTCTGGGCATGCGCCGCACCGAGGTGTTGTGCGTCCGATGCGAGGCACACCTGGGCCATGTCTTCAATGACGGCCCGGCGCCGACCGGACTTCGGTACTGCATTAATTCGGCTGCAATGCAATTTGTGTTGAAAAACTCACCTACTGACTCGATACCGTCCCAGGTTGAGGCGGCGGCTTTTGGTCAAGAATCCGAGCGGCTACTGTCACATCGACCTGAATGGTCTCAATGACCAGTAGACGACTGTCACGGATATAGCGGCAACATTACCTCGTCTGCAAAATCAGGTGCAGCAGTCCTCCTGTTATCAGAGCCGCAGAGATCATTATCCCTGTTGAAATCAGCGTATTTCGTGCTCCGAGCTCACGCCGAAGAACAACAAAGGTGGCGATGCATGGGAAGAACATGGCCAGCACAACACATGCAACTACCAACTGTTCGGCGCTGAGTCCCAAGGGCGCCAGCATGCCCACGGCGACATCCTTGCGCACGAATCCCACGACCACGGCTATCACTGCCTCCTTAGGTAGTCCAAACAGCCCTGTCACTACGGGCGCTGCAAGATCGGCTATGGCCCCAAATACCCCTAGCAGAAAAAGTACATTGATTACGAGGATACCACCGAGAACTATGGGAACTGCCTCTTTCAAAAAGCCATAGGCGCGTATCCACAGTTTTTGCAGAGTGAGTTTCACCGGCGGGAGACGATACGGCGGTATCTCGATCAGCAACTCCGGAGTGAAGCCCCTTACTGCATGGCTGAGTATGATCCCGAGGCCAATCCAAACCACAAACAATGTTCCGTAGACGATGGCAACATACTGTCCGCCGTGCTTCCCAACCAGGCCAATGATCATTGCCTGCAGGGCAGCGCAGGGTACGGCAATAGATATTAACGCTGCGGCTATGAATCGCTCCCTTTTGCTCTCCAGGATTCGGGTAGCCAGGATAGCAGGCACGTTGCAGCCAAGTCCTAGCAGGGTGGGAATGATGGCATATCCGTGCAGACCCAGGCGGTGCATGATGGTATCCATCAGAACGGCCAGTCTAGGCAAGTATCCGGTATCCTCAAGCACACCAAGCACCAGATAGAACGACAGGATGTAAGGCAGCACCACGGCAAATTCTATGTAGAGCCCCGTTGTCAATAATCCGAATGATGTCAGGAAGTCTATTTTCTCACCGGCTATCTTGCCGACAATAATATCGTGGATGAATCCGCCGCTTCCCATGAGCTGGCTCAGTTTGAGTACTACGGGCGCCCACAGGCGGTCGAACAAAGGGTCAAAAACGTGACTAATCAGGCCCTCGCCAATGAGGCGGACAACGAAAAAAACACCGGCTAAGACGGCCAATGCTATCAGTCCGCCGGCCAAAGGATTCACGCTAGCGTCGGCCAGATGCTCATACCAGGTGTGATGACGATGAGTCACCTGTTGAACCTGGTCTATTATGCTGCCGATCGCAACCCAACGCTCATCGCGGCTGCGGGAAGGAGTCTCGGGAGAGGCGGCGTTGGGAATGTTCTCGACAAGTTCCTTTATTCCCTGCCCGCTAGTCGCTACCGTGGGAATGACCGGCACGCCCAGAAGCTCTGTCAGCTTCTGCAAATCGATTCTTATTCCGCGATGCCTGGTCTCATCCCACATGTTCAAGGCAATCACCATCGGAATCTTTTTCTCCAATAGCTGGAGCGTCAAATAGAGATTCCTCTCCAGATTGGTGGCATTGACTACGTTGACTACAATGTCTCCGGTATCAAGCATGCGCAAGGCCACTTGCTCAGCTTCCGAGGTCGGGTCAAGCGTATAGGTGCCGGGGACGTCAATGACCTCAGCAGTTTCTTGTCCGACTTTCGTAAACCCGCGGGAGTAACTCACCGTCGTTCCCGGATAATTGGAGGCAATGACGCGAATGCCGGTAAGACGGGAGAAGATGACACTCTTTCCGACGTTGGGATTACCTATAAGCAGTATTCTCATTCCCGGTCGCCATCCGGCTCAACAATCACCTTCTTGGCCATGCCAAAACCTATTGCCACCCGCGCTCCATTCATCTCTATTGTCACCGGTCCCCGCATCAGCATTGAACTGACCTTGGTTACTCTCCTGCCCGGTCTGATTCCCAGGGCATCAAGCCGGCTGACGAGACCGCATCCGCCATCAATTTGGACCACTACGCCGCCGCGGCCCGATTGCATTCGAGTTAGAGTCATCTGTTTTTTGTCAGTCATTCGTCATGCTCCTTGTCCCTTTCCGTATCAGGTGGAAATCTCGTACTTGCATCGCGGATTAAGTTCTTTTTCTCTTCCGGCGGCACCCGGCGCAGTAACCGGTCACCCGGATCTCGGTGTTGACTATGTCAAAGTTCCTGGCGTCGGGAACAGCCTTCTTCATCTGATGGGCCAGTGGATACTTGAATTCAATTACGCGTCCGCACCCGAGGCACACCAGGTGGTGATGCTCAACAGGTTGCTTTGGTTCATAATGATGATGGCTGTCGTCGATGTGGACCTCTTCAGTCAACCCCAGCCTCTTCAGCGCATGAAGGGCTCTATAGACGGTGGACAGGCTAAGGCGGGGCTGTTCAACACGTGCCTGGCGGTAGATGTCATCGGCGTCAAGGTGTCCCTTTCCCTGGCGGACGATCTCAAGGATCAGCATCCGCTGTTTGGTAGCCCTGGTGCCGGCTGTGCTCAATGTGTCACGACTGACCCGGTGCCGTCTTGTTGTTGACTTATTGCTAATGGTTTGCATTTGCAATAAAGTATAAAGTCATGATTATCTGTTGTCAAGTGTTTCTTTTGACCGATCGCGCGTTCCAGGAGAATGCCGGAGCCCTGCTTGTTCCGGCCTGCATCCGCCTCTTCGCCAGGCTTGCACAGGTAAAGCGCACGTGCGATACTTCTTCTTGATTGCGCTGTGGGACGTTATGCTCGCTTTCATCGAAAGTTTCGCTGGCGAGGAGGCCGCAGGGATAGTACAGTCTGCCGTTGAGCACTATCCGTCGGACTGAAGTGTGGATGAAAAAGAGGCTAACATGAACAAGAAGAGTAAGCGCGATTCGGTTTGGAGCACTCTCCGGAAAGAAATTGTCAGGATGGCGGATTCGGAACCCATGCTGGCCAGTTACCTGCATGCAGCAGTTCTGAATCATCAGTCTCTCGAAGATGCGCTTTCTTTCCTCCTCGCCGGGAGACTTGCGTCTCCGCACTTCTCGACAATGTCCCTTAGGGAAGTGATTGACGAGGCATTTCACGCTTCGCCGGATATTCGCGAGGCGATTCGCCGGGACCTCACGGCCGTCATGAAGCGTGATCCGGCAGCCCGCGGGATGGCTGAACCGTTCCTCCACTACAAGGGATTTCATGCTCTCGAAGCCTACCGCGTGTCTCATTGGCTGTGGATTGAAAGCAGAAAACCTCTTGCGCTGCATTGTCAGAACCGGATATCTGAAGTATTTGGCGTGGATATCCATCCGGCGGCGAAAATCGGGAAGGGAATTCTCGTGGATCATGGAACTGGCTTAGTGATTGGAGAGACTGCCGTCGTCGGCGACAATGTTTCAATGCTGCACGAAGTGACGCTCGGCGGCACCGGCAAGGAAACCGGGGACCGGCATCCCAAGGTGGGGAATGGGGTTCTCATTGGGGCCGGAGCAAAGATTCTCGGTAATGTGACTATTGGAGACGGATCGAAAGTGGGGGCCGGCAGCGTTGTACTGGATAATGTGCCGCCGCACACTACCGTTGCGGGTGTCCCGGCCACAATCGCAGGGAAACCAAGAGCGAAAATGCCTGCGCTCCAGATGGATCAACATATCGAAGTCGACTCCGGGAAGAAACAAACGCCTGCACACGGACGGGGTAAGAGGCGCCCATGAGCCGCACAGCACCAGCTCGTCCAACGTCACACCAGGGAGATAGAAAATGGCCATAATTCTGGACGGTTCCAACCTGACCATTGAGAAACTTGTCAAGATTGCCCGCCATAGTGAACAAGTTGAGCTTTCCCCCGAAGCGGTGGAGAGAATCAAGACGTGCCGCGCAATGCTGGAGGAAAAACTCAAAGCTCACGAGATTATGTATGGCGTGAACACAGGCATCGGCGAGTTCTCGGAAGTCGTGCTGAACGACGAACAGGTCAGGCAATTCCAGCGATATCTGATCTACAACCATGCTGCCGGCATTGGGGAACCGGCGCCCATCGAATACGTGCGCGGTGCCATCGCCAGCCGGATCAATGTGCACGCTCGCGGCAAATCCGGCTGCCGTCCTGAAATCACCCGGACAATGGTCGAGATGTTGAATAAGGGCGTTACACCGGTCGTCTGCCAAAAAGGGTCGGTTGGCGCATGCGGGGATCTCGCGCCGATGTCACAAATCGCCTTGCTGCTTATGGGCGAAGGAGAGGCCTACTATCAAGGCAAGTGCCTGCCGGGCAAGGAAGCGCTGGACAAAGCCGGCATTCCTGTCCCTGGTCTCCAGGCGCGCGACGGCCTTGCGACAATCAACGGATCTAATCTTATGGCCGCCATGAGCGCGCTTCACCTCTACGACATGAACCGCTGGCTCAAGCAAGCCGAAATCGCCTGTGCCATGACGCTGGAAGCGCTCTATGCCAACATGAAGCCGTACGATGTCAGGCTGCACGAGCTGCGCGGCTTCCCCGGCGCGGTTCGCAGCGCCAAAGCGATTATGAAATGCATCGCGGGGAGCGATCTGGTAACAGGAAAGCTCAAAACAAAGGTCCAGGATGCCTATTCCATGCGCTCGTCTCCCCAGGTCACTGGAGCCGCGCATGATGCCCTCGCTTTTGCCAGGAGACAAGTGGAAATCGAACTCAATGCAGTGGCCGATAATCCGGTGTTCTTGCCGGAGGACAGGCTGACCCTCACCGGCGCCAACTTTCAGGGCTCACCCGTGTGCCTGCCGATGGACATGGCAGGGGCGGCAATCACAATGGTCTGCGTTCTGTCGGAACGGCGTCTCAATCGCCTGACCAATCCGGCGTTGAGCGTTGGACTGCCCGCATTTCTCACCAAAGGGGCAGGAATGTTTTCAGGCATGATGCTGAGCCAGTACACCGCCGACAGCCTCATCGTGGAGCAAAGAATTCTGTCGATGCCGGCAAGCATTCAGTCCATTCCAGCCGCAGCCGACCAGGAAGACTTTGTTTCGATGGGTATGAACACGGCTATCAAGAACGCCCAGATTCTCGATAATGCTTATGGGATCCTCGGCATCGAGTTCATGGCAGCGGCGCAGGCGCTGGACTTCCGAGAGTTTACTCCCGGACGCGGCGTGGAGAAGGCGCGGGGTGTCGTCCGCAAATATGTCGAGCATCTCGACGAAGACCGGCCGCTGTATCCGGATCACACCCGGATGAAAGAGCTAGTCAAATCGTGCGAGATTCTGGAAGAAGTGGAAAAGGTAGTAGGCAGTTTGGAGTAGTTTCCTGGAATTTCTTGGCGGCCGGCGGCGTTATATGGTATAATGTTGTATTGGTGCTCCCCACGCACGGAGCCAACAACATAGTCTCCACCAAAGCGGAGGTCTTCACCATGTTTTGCAGGTCCACCCGTTCTTTGAGCTATCTTATTGCATTTCTTCTGCTTCTGCCCGTCTTCTCGAGCGCAATTGCCTCATCGGCAAATGCTCTTCCGTATACACCGACAGGGGATACCCTTACGGTGATCATGAAGCCAATCCAGACAGTGCCCGCGATCGTTACTCGAACCGACACCGTTAGAATAGAGTGTCTGGCCTCGAGTTCAACGACGGATTGGGCTGCATCTCTCGGTTTTCGTCAGCTTAGTTTCCCTTTGAGCATTGCGAGCGCACAGTACATCACGTCACTTTCGCGATGGAGAATAAAAGCCACTCTTCCTACGGACATCCCGTTTGAGCTCTATAATCTCTCGGTCGCAGCTTCGGGCGGGGTCTCTGATATGACCAAGCATGCGGTCCAGGTGATCAGTGCATTTGATACCAATTTCTATTTCGTTCACGTGACCGACACGCACATGCCGACACATCTTTATTATTACCAGTCGGGAGCCGACACTGATTCTTCGGAGCTCGTGGATTTCAGGGAGGTCGTGAAGGACTTGAACCTGATCAATCCAACATTCCTTGTTCACACCGGCGACATCATAAACGAAGGTGAGCTTGAGGACTTTGAGTACAGACGCTATTTCACGCGCACTCAGAAGGTCTTATCGGAACTGGAGGTGCCGGTATATGTCACTGCCGGTAACCACGACATAGGCGGTTGGGATTCTACGCCGATGCCTGATGGCACGGCACGGCAAACATGGTGGAGATTCTTCGGGTGGCCTTATTTGGAGAATCCGCCGAGTGGCGAAGGTCATTCGCAGAACTTTTCCTTCAACTATGGCTCATGTCACTTCACCGGGTTGGAAGCTTACATAAACTATGATGGATGGCGGTCTGAAATCTACGGCAACCAGAGTTTCACGGCCGAGCAGCTTAGCTGGCTTTCCAGTGACCTCGCGGGAGCCTCGGGCACCCTGCTTCAGATTCTTTTCCACCATTACGACTTTTCGAGCCAGCTCAATCTCTCCTCGCTTGGAGTGGACCTCGCGCTTTACGGACACATTCATCAGGACAAAGGCTCCTTGACCGGCTGGCCTCTCAATATCTCCACGAATTCCTGCTGCGACGGACGTCGTGCATACAGGCTGATAAGGATTAACGGCAGCACCATAACTCCCAAGGCAACTTTTTCCGCCGGGTCGAGCGGAACCAATCTCAGCATTTCGTTCTCGCCCGCAAATGACGGCACTGCCACTCACGTTACCGCCAATATTGTGAACAATATCAATGAAAGATTTGAGCGCGGGATGGTCAGGTTCTACATGAAGCAAGGTTATAACTATGCAGTGACGAACGGGAATCTCATCCAGACCGTTCAATCGGATTCAGTTGTGATCTGTTACGTGGGAGTTGACATCCTCGCCAGCTCTTCGAAGAGCGTTTCGGTAGATGCCACCTCCGGAGTAGAGGAGAAGCTGCCGCAGGTGTCATCGGCGCTTGTTGCCACGTCTTGCTTCCCAAACCCGTTTGAGACCGAAACCAGTATCAGATTCTCTCTGCGGAGTAATGCATCCGTAGAGCTTGCCATCTTCGATGTCAAGGGTCAGCTTGTTAAGCGTCTGGCAAGGGAAGACCTTCCTGCCGGGACACATACGTATTCTTGGGATGCAACAGATGCTCTGATGCATCATGTTCCACCCGGTGTGTATTTCTGCCGGGTTGACGTAGACGGTCAAAGGTTCACATCCAAGCTGGTGGTAGTAAAATAGTGACAGTCACCTATTTCATAGAATCGATATAGGCAGAAGCTCTCGCCGATAGAAAGGAACCATTTGCGACCGAGGGGCCGGCCCTGCACCGGTCCCTTTTGCTTTCTAAATAGTGACAGGCACCATTTCCAGCGCGTCATTCTGCCATTCTTTGAAAATAGGTGACTGTCACTATTTTCTTTTATTTCGGATATAATGGGCCGGTGACGCGAATGAAGGGTTGGTCTGCCACCTTTGCAGAACGCCAATCGTTCTCCAATTAAAGGAGTGCAGCGGTGATGAACGGAAACGTCAGCATACGTGATGCAGTACTCAGCGACGCGGAAGTGCTCGTGCGTTTCAACACTGCCATAGCAGCAGAGACCGAGGGCAAACAGCTATTGTATGAAAAAGCCCGTCCCGGCGTTCTGGCCGTTCTCCAGAATCCAAACTGCGGGTTCTATATTGTGGCCGAGGTCGACGGCAAGGTGGTTGGCTCGCTCATGGTAACATTCGAATGGAGTGACTGGAGGAATGCCGCGTTCTGGTGGATCCAAAGTGTGTACGTGATGCCGGAATTCCGCCGCCGCGGCATCTATCGAACTCTGTACGAGACGGTTAGAAAGAGGGCCGGTGCTTCCTCCAAAGTGTGTGGGCTCCGGCTTTATGTCGAGCGGGACAATACCGCCGCCCAGGCGACATATGCTAAACTGGGCATGACGGAAATGAATTACCGAATGTACGAGAAACTGTTCGACTAAAAAGGACTCTCCGGTGAGACCGACAGTCAGATTCCTCAGTGATGAACTGATTCGGAAGATTGCTGCCGAGGCGAGGAGCATCTTGTGCAAGCTCGGCGTCGAGATCCACAACGATCGTGTCATCTCCCTTCTGGGAGACCACGGCGCACGGATCGACAAGAACGCACACCGTGTTTATTTCTCAGAGGGTCTCATCGACAAGGCATTGAGGTCTGCTCCACGCTCATTCAAGCTCTATGATGTGATGGGGAACGAAGCCGTCGATCTTTCGGGACTCAACGTGAACTTCACGCCGGGATCGGCAGCCATCAATGTCCTCGACGGTAAGACTAACAAGATCAGAAAGCCGGTGACGTCCGATTACATACGCTACGCAAAACTGATGTGCAGGATGCGGAACATCGCATCGCAATCGACAGCGATGATTCCAACCGACGTGCACGAACGAATCTCCGACAGTTATCGCTTGTATCTGAGCCTGATGAACTGCGAAAAACCGGTTGTGACAGGTACGTTCACCGTCGAAGCGTTTGAAATCATGAGAGACCTGCAGCTTGCGGTAAGGGGTTCACCAAAGAATCTTGCCTCGAAGCCGCTGACGATCTTCTCCTGCTGTCCTACTTCACCTTTCAAGTGGAGTGATGTCACCTCTCAGAATCTCCTGGACTGCGCAGCCTTTTCCATTCCGGTGGAATACATCTCCATGCCCCTTTCGGGTTTCATGGCGCCCGTCACGCTTGTCGGCACGCTCATCCAGCACACGGCGGAGACACTCAGTGGAGTTGTGATCAGCCAGCTTGCCAATCCCGGTACTCCAGCGCTCTATGGCGGCTCGCCCGCATTCTTTGATGTCAGATATGAAACGACGCCTATGGGTGCGGTCGCCACGATGATGATTGACTGTGCCTACAACGAGATCGGAAAGCATCTGGGGCTGCCCACTCAGGCATACATCGGACTGAGCGACTCAAAGGACCTTGACGCTCAGGCAGGGCTTGAATCGTCGATGGGCATGACGCTTGCTGCGCTTGCCGGTATCAACAATGTTTCCGGACCGGGAATGCTCGATTTCGAAAGCTGCTTCAGCCTGGAGAAGCTCATTGTTGACAATGAGATTTGTGGAATGACGTTCCGAATGCTGCGGGGCATTGAACCGAAGGAAGATTTCCCGTCCGAGCCAATCTTTCAGGAACTTCTAGAGGAAAAACATCTTCTCATCGCCGAGCACACACGGAAGTACTTCAAAGACGAGGACTATTTGCCCGGGCCGGTGATAAGCAGGGCAAACAGAATGAGATGGAATGAGGAGGGAAGCTTGTCTCTGCACAAGCGGGCCGCAGACGAAGTTGAGAAGGCTCAGGATTCATGCGAGCCGACACGTCTTCCGAACGACACTCAAAAGGAGCTTACGCGATTGATGCTGGCTGAAGCGCGGCGTTTCGGGATGGAGAAATTGCCTCAGGACCGTTAATGCGCAGAATCCTCCACATCCCGGTTCAGGAAGTGATTCCTTCCCTCAGTGCTGTCCTTGAAGGTCAGGGAATTCCCCGATCCTCAGAACCTGATGCCAGAACCAAGCAACTGGCACAGGATGCCCGTCTGGTTTTTGAAGAGAAAGCGCAGCCGGCCGGGGTTGTGATGGAAATCGCCAGGGACGAATTCAAGATTGTCTTTGAGGGAGAGGGCCGGAACGAAGATGAATCGCCCGTGAGTCCCATCTATCAGGCTTCGGATGCCCTCGCACTTTTTGTCGTAACGATCGGGGAATCTGTGTGCAATGAGATTTCCCGGATGTTCAGAGAGAAAGATTCTGCGTTCGGCTCAATGCTCGATTCGGCCGCCTCCGGAGGCACTGAGATGACAGCCCAAGCTGTAGAAGATTTCTACCACAAACAATTGAAAGACAGCGGCCGGCTGAATGAAGGGCAAGGTACCCTTCGCTTCAGCCCAGGCTACTGCGGATGGGATATCAGCGCGCAGAAAAAATTGTTCGGCGTGCTTAACCCGGAAGAGATCGGTATTACACTTAACGATAGTTATCTCATGGAACCGATCAAATCGATAAGCGGTGTGATCATAGTGGGGAGGAAGGATATCTTTAAGTTTGAAGATGTTTTCTCCTTTTGCCGGGATTGCGGAACGCATGATTGTCAGGAGCGCATCAAGAAGCTGTTCGACTAGGCATCGGTGGCGCGGATGTTTGCCGCCTGGCTTGGAGATGTCCTTGAACCGACTTTCTGAAAATCTCTGGACTTCCTTCTTGGACGAGGGAGCGACCCCGAAGGGGACGAATTTGCGCTGTCTGAGTCCGCAGGACGAGTTCGCAAATTCGAGTGAGCGAGCCCGAGAAGGATCGACATTTTCGGCAGGAGGGAAAGGACATCTCGAAGACTAGCGCCTGGCGAGCCTGCAGATGGGTCATCCCGGAGCGGAGCCGGCTCACGGCTCAGTCGCATCAAGGGCTATTGCCGGACAAACACCGCGTGGACGTAGTGGCGGCCTGGCAGTGACTTTTTCACGAGACAACTTGGAGAAAGGAACGAGTATGGAGATCATAAGGGAATTGTCCGAGGGCCTTCAGAATGGGGATGCCAAGAGAGTTGCCGAGCTCACCCGGAAGGCAATAGGAGATGGGCTTGAGGCCAGGACAATCCTGGATGATGGTCTTATCGCCGGGATGACAGCCGTGGGAGAGAGATTCAAGAAGCATGAGGTATTCCTGCCTGACGTGCTTCTTTCCGCCAAGGCGATGTATGCAGGAATGGATCTGCTGAAACCCATTCTTGCGAAAGAAGGAATCAAGACCGTCGGAAAGGTGGTCATCGGTACTGTCCAGGGTGACTTGCACGATATTGGGAAGAACCTTGTCGGCATTATGCTCAGAGGCGCCGGTTTTGAGGTCATCGACCTCGGCAACGATGTTCCGCCCGAGCGATTCATCAATACCGCGGTTGAGGGAGATGCTGACATAATTGGCATGTCGGCTCTTCTCACAACGACAATGCCCGTGATGAAGAGAGTGATCGAGCTGGCACGGGAAAGGCAAATCTGCGGCAAGAAGAAGATCATCGTCGGTGGAGCGCCTTTATCTCAAGAGTATGCCAACGAGATCGGGGCGGACGCATACTGTTTCGACGGCGTGAACGCCGTTGAGCAGGTGAAGAAATTTCTAGGACGGACCTGATGCAGCCGCTGCTTGAAAGATTGAAGCTGCCAGGCGTCGTCATTGCAGATGGCGCGATGGGAACTATGCTGCTTGAGCGAGGACTGAAACCGGGTGATTGTCCCGAGCGGATTAACCTTGAGAGACCGGACGTGCTGAGCGAAATTGCCAGGCTTTACCTCGAGGCGGGAGCAGGGATTGTTCAAACAAACACTTTCGGCGGCTCTCCACTCAAGCTTGCGTCCTATGCACTGGATGGCAGGACTGAGGAAATCAATGCGCGGGCCGTTTCCGCCGTAAGAGAAGTGCTTGGAGACCAAGCCTATCTTTCTGCATCTTGCGGCCCCTGCGGCAAGGTACTCGAGCCCTATGGCGATACAAGTGCAGATATGGTGTTCAATTCGTTCCTGAGACAGATGGAGGCGCTCATTGCAGAAGGGGTTGACATGATTTGCATCGAAACAATGACCGACCTTACCGAGGCAACTCTTGCAATCAAGGCTGCGAGGTCTGTCTCCTCTTCGGTTCCAGTGTGTGCAACCATGACGTTCGATGCGGGTCCAAGAGGATTTCACACAATCATGGGGACCAGCATTGGGCAGGCAATTGAAGGTCTCACACATGCCGGCGCCGACATAATTGGATCAAATTGCGGGAACGGGATACTGAATATGACGAAGATCGCCGGAGAGTTTATTGACAATTCGGCGCTGCCGATTGCTATCCGGCCGAATGCAGGTTTGCCGGTTCTGAAGAACGGCGTATCTGTTTACCCAGAATCCCCGGAGTTCATGGCCAAACACAGCCATACCCTGATGAAGATGGGAGTGAAGATCATCGGCGGGTGCTGCGGGACAACACCTGAGCACATTGCTGCTTTGCGAAAAGGAGTGGGGCATGAGAAGACTCGGTAGTCGCAATTCTGAAAGGTCGCGAGGGCAGCTCTTGAGCTTCAGAAAAGCATGACACCACCGGCCGGGTCAGAATCCGGCTTGGTCAGTGATTTTGAAGCCGAGCAGGTCAGCGCCAATTTTGGCTCGGGCTGGAGTATTTCTACGGATGCGATGATGGGTGGAACATCAACTGCCAAGATTCAAAGAGTGGAAGGCGGTGCGCAAGGAAGCAAGGGGGCAATGCTGATTACCGGCAGCATTACCAAAGACAATCTCAACCCGTGAGTGTGCCCGTTCACAGCTGGATGTCTGCCTGATGTTTAATCCCGACGATTCCGGGAGCGGCTCGGGAAAGAAGGAAGTCGCTTTGGAAGATGTGATGGAGATTCTGCATGAAGCTCACGTCAAACACCTTGTGGCACGGCCGTTCCGCAACAAGGATAGGACGGATTCAGACGGCATTTGCTTCTGTTGCGACGATTGCTGCGGGTACTTCCTGGACCCAAATGAGAAGTGCGACAAGGGTGAGCTTGTCACGGAAACTGATTTCGATGTTTGTAACCACTGCGGGGTATGTGCAGATGTTTGTTACTTCGAAGCCCGAACGGTAAACGGCGGCGAGCTTAAAGAAGCACGAGACCTCTGTTATGGCTGCGGGCTTTGCCTCAATGTCTGTCCGGAGGACTGTATTAAGATGGTCCTTAGAGGGTGATGGTATGCCGGCGTGCGGCTCGGCCGCCGGTGGGTCGCATGCCGTCGAGGAATGGACGGATCTGCCCAGTATCCGGCAATGTGCAGACATTTATCTGCGCGTCATAGAAGCGTTCTGCAGGGGAGGCGTGTGAAGAAAATCGGTTTGGCCCTTGGCGGAGGCGGGGTACGTGGTCTGGCGCACGTGCCAGTCCTGGAGCTCTTTGACGAGTTGGGGGTTAAACCGAGCATCATATCCGGCAGCAGCATGGGTGCGCTCATTGGCGCTCTGTACGCGTCCGGGATGTCCGGAAAGACGATCAAGGAGCGAATCAGGCAGCACTTGATTTCGAAACACGAGACATGGCAGGGCGTGCTGAAGAAAAGATCCTATTTGATGAAATGGGTGAAAGCATTCGGATTTGAGCGCGGGCGTGGAGGAATAGTCAAGACCGATAGATTCCTGAAATCCCTCTTTGCCGAGATCCGCGAGACTACCTTCGAAGATCTCGACATCCCACTGATCGTTATCGCTGCCGACTTCTGGCGGGCTGAAGAAGTGCCTTTTTCATCGGGAAAGCTGCTCCCTGCAATAGAGGCGAGCATAGCCGTCCCCGGAGTCTTCGCGCCGGTGTTAATAGCAGGCAGGGTGCTGGTGGACGGAGGTGTTGTGAACCCGGTACCGTACGATCACATCGTGGGCCGGTGCGATTTGTCGATAGCCGTGAATGTGGCCAAGGTCCGGACTCCCGGCAAGCACGGAGTACCGAGCGTGCTTGATTCAATCCTTGGTGCTTTTGACATCACGCAGGCGGCGTCCTTTGCCGAGAAGATGAGACACCGGAGGCCGGACATCTGCATTCATCCGGAGATTCGCGACGTGGCGATGTTCGATTTCACGAAGGTTGAGTCTGTATTCAGTCAGGCCGGGCCCGCCGTTCGTGAATTGAGGACATTCATCGAAAGGGAGATTGCCGGGCGGCCTGCCTCAGGCGACGCCTGAAACGCGTGAAGGGGAATCTTTGCGCGGAGTTCCGGAAAGGAGGAACGTAGAGGTGAGAGATCATACGAAGAGCGGAGGGATAACGGGTGATGTTGGCGCAATCATAGGCCCCATCTGGATCATGGGCTGGCTCTTTACAGTTGGGTTTCTTGGTCCTTCTTTCTGGAAGGCGGTGCTGGCCTTGGTGCTTTGGCCGTACTTCCTGGGAGTATCTTTGCGATAGCACAGATACTGTTGCCAAGCATGATACGGCAACTTGCAGTGACAAGAGGAGACCGCAGTTGACATCCTTCGGCCGTCAGATGCTTGAACACTGGATGCTCGATCCGAAGACCACCTATCTTAACCACGGGACCGTGGGCGCGCCGCCGCGGCGCGTGCTTGAAGCGCAGCAGGCCATTCGAGATGAAATCGAGCGGCAGCCGTCCCACTTTCTCCTGCGAGAGCTCGTGACCCTTCCGGGCGTGCCGTCAAGCGGGCACGCGAGATTGCGTCTTGCTGCGGATGTCGTAGCCGATTTTGTGGGCGCCAGCGGCAACGACCTGGGCTCTGTGGGTGCGCATCTCGGCACAAGTCTACAATGAAATGGCGGACATCGAGCGCCTCGCGGCTGCCATAGAGGCAAGAATCTAGTGCAAATGCCGGCGGTTTGGCCCGGCCAGGCCCGGTTCCCCGGCACGCGCCCGGCTGCGCTTCCGGTGCTCGACAGCCAATCGCTCTTTGAGATGTCCTTTTCCTCCTGCCGAAAATGTCGATCCTTCTTGAACTCGGTCACTCGAATTTGCGAACTCGGGCTTCGCCCTCAGACAGCGCAAATTCGTCCCTTTCGGGTCGTTCTCTCGTCCAAGAAGGGAGTCCAGAGATTTTCAGAAAGTGGGTTCAAGGACATCTCCAACCCTGCTTGCCGCGCGGCCGCGTCGCCGACCTTGCTCGAGCCCAGGCGCACATGGCGGCGTCCGTCGCCAGCGCTCGCTGACTGGAGGATGGAACGTGGTTGAAGTAAGAAGAAAACCGACCGGGTTAGTGGTGATCGCGTGGACCTGGATTATCACGGGAACATACATGGTCTTTAGCGGCGTGATGGCACTGGCTTCGTCCTCGTTTGTATCCCAAATCCCTTTCATGGTCGGTATCCCGGGGGAGATCGGCCCTGGATTCGGACTACTCATGAATATCATTCGCCATTTTGCGTTGTTCGCGATGGCTCAAATTGCGATGGCTGCGATCATCATCGCGTCAGCAGTGGCGCTCCTCAAACTGCGGCCGTGGGCTCGGACTGTCATCGAAGTCATGTCCTGGCTGTTCCTGGTTTCTGTCGCAGGATCTTTCTTGTTCGGGATATTCGTATGGTCCGCAATGACCCGTCAGCTTCCTCATGATGAAGTGTCACTCAATATGGGGCACTTACGGGTTGCCGCGTTTATGATGGTTTTTTTTGTCACGTTGGCTTGTGCAATTCCGCTTGGTGTGATGATCAAGTATCTGCGCGGGGAGACCGTGCGAGACGCGGTCCACAAAGGAGGTTAAAGGCATGCGCGGAAATGACGATTCCAAATGCAGTCGTACTCGCTTCAGCCGCAGGGGGTTCTTGAAAGCCGGGCTGTCCGGAGGGATGATGGCGGCGGCATTCCCGGCCTTCGCAGGCATCGGTGGATCTGTCACCTCCACCTCAAAACCCCGGTCTCCGGACCTCGAAGAGATTACCATCTTCGAGCTTGCTGAGGGGATGCGTTCAGGGAGGCACACTGCCCGCTCAATCACGGAGAAATATCTGGAGCGGATCGAGGCTCTCGACCGGAAGGGCCCGGCGCTTCGAAGCGTGATAGAAGTGAACCCTGATGCTCTGGCAATCGCCGATGCACTCGACAAGGAAAGAAAAGGAAAGGGACCACGCGGGCCGATGCACGGCATTCCAGTGCTCATCAAAGACAACATCGATACAATGGACCGCATGGCGACCACAGCCGGATCGCTGGCTCTTATAGGCGCAAAGCCGCCTGCTGATGCGTTTCTGGTGCAGAGGCTCCGCAGCGCCGGCGCGGTCATCCTGGGAAAGACGAACCCGAGCGAGTGGGCCAACATTCGTTCGAGTCATTCTACCAGCGGATGGAGCGGACGCGGGGGACTGACAAAGAATCCTTACGCATTGGACCGCAATCCTTCAGGTTCGAGCTCCGGTTCGGCAGTGGCTGTTGCCGCGAATCTCTGCCCCGTGGCGGTAGGCACGGAGACCGATGGCTCGATCGTCAGTCCGTCATCGGCCAGCGGTATAGTCGGACTCAAGCCGACCGTCGGATTGGTAAGCCGCACCGGGGTGATCCCGATCTCTCACACCCAGGACACCGCCGGCCCGATGGCGCGCACGGTACGGGATGCGGCAGTCCTGCTCGGCGCTCTCACCGGCGCCGACCCGGAGGATGGTGTGACAGCGGGAAGCCAGGGAAAATCCTTCGCCGATTACACACAATTTCTGGATCCGAAAGGCCTGGAAGGAAGCAGAATCGGAGTAGTCCGGAAATCTTTTGGCTTTCACGAAACCGTTGATATATTCATGAGCAACGCGCTCGACGTCCTGAAGCAGCACGGCGCAACCCTTGTCGATCCCGCAGACATTGAGACTCTCGACCAGATTGGTGATTCAGAGCTGACTGTGCTTCTTTATGAGCTAAAAGCAGATCTGAGCGCCTACTTCAACCGTTTGGGCCCGGACGCACCGGTGCATTCACTGAAGGATGTCATACTGTTCAACGAGCGCAACAAAAGGACGGAGATGCCTTACTTCGGCCAAGATCTCTTTGAGAAGTCGGAGGCCAAGGGACCGCTGACCGACAAGGAGTATCTGGATGCCCTGGAGAAGGATTGCCGCTTGACGCGTACCGAGGGCATTGATGCAGTGATGGACAAATTCAAGCTCGATGCGCTTGTGGCGCCGACCGGCGCACCTGCGTGGCTTACCGATCTAGTAAACGGTGATCACTATGTTGGGGGGAGTTCTACCGCGGCCGCCGTGGCCGGATACCCGAGCATCACCGTGCCGGCCGGCTGTGTCGTTGGTCTCCCAATTGGAATTTCGTTCTTCGGCAGGGCGTGGAGCGAGCCGGTTCTCATCAAGCTGGCTCATGCGTTTGAGAAGGCGACCCGGTTCCGCAAACCGCCGCGCTTCCTGCCGACGGCTGATTTGCGGGCGTGATGGGACCCATATTGCAGAGATGACGGCTGACCTGAGGTCGCGAGATGCTCTGTTGCGGAGGCGGTGACTATTGTCATATTCTTGCCAGGAACTGACCGGCGGCGGTGGGAGGCTGTGCCATGGAACATAAGTTGATGGGAAGGACTGGAGTCAAAGTCTCCAGTTTATGCTTCGGGGCGATGTCGTTCGGAGGGGATGCCGACGAATCCACGTCTGCCGCTCTTTTCCGTCGCTGCCGGGAAGCCGGCATAAATTTCTTCGATTGCGCCGACGTCTATCAGAAGGGACGCTCAGAAGAGATTCTCGGGCGACTCATTGCAGACTGCCGAGATGATGTGATCATAACCAGCAAGGTGTATTTTCCTACTGGCGAAGATGTGAACGCGCGCGGAAGAGCCAGCGTGCCGTCCCCGGCTTTTTGTGAAATGGATCAGATATGAACAGGTGCACATGCTTCGGAGGGAGTGAGTGAGAGACTATCGAATAGATTTCGAATCTATTGAGTGGGAATCTTCCATGCCAGGTGTCCGCAAGAAGGTGGTAAGAAGCGGCTCAAAACAGCTTCGTCTAGTTGAATACAGCAAAGAAATGGAGCCTCATTGGTGCGAGAAAGGTCATTTTGGATATATTCTCGAAGGGCGATTCGAGATAGAGTTCGCTGGCCACGTGAGCATCTTCGAGCCCGGAGATGGCGTCTTCATTCCCGAAGGAAAGGAGCACCGGCACAGAGCAAAGGTGCTTACTGACATAGTGCGAGTGGTGTTTGTCGAGGACGTCTGACGTCCTGACGCTGGTGAGTATTTGACTGAAACGGAGGGGACAAAATGGGATTGAGAGCATTGGGATTCCTGGGTTTTCTCGGAATGCTTGGCATGCTTGGAATGACGGAAGGACACTCGGGCTTGTTCGGTCTGTTTGGCCTGTTTGCGTTTTTCTCATTCTTTAGTCTGCCGTACGGTCCCAAGAAGTCCGATCAGAAGTAAGAGGTACCGGTTCCGTTCGCGCACGGCAGGGCAGGCGTCGAGATGTCCTTGAACCGACTTTCCGAAAATCTCCGGACTCCCTTCTTGGACGAGAGAGCGACCCCGAAGGGGGCGAATTTGAGTTGTCTGAGGCCAGAAGGCCGAGTTCGCAAATTCGAGTGAGCGAGTACAGGAAGGATCGACATTTTCGGCAGGAGGGAAAGGACATCTCGAAGTGCGACCAGGGGGGTGACCGGAAGCGCAGCAGGGTACACATGAAGAACCCTAGAACATACGGAAAGGGGCCGTTCGATGTGGCTGTCATTCACGGCGGCCCAGGCGCAGCCGGAGAGATGGCGCCGGTGGCACGCGAGCTCGCATCTAGCCTGAATTATGCATAAGTTTGGTTGAAAAAAGAGTGCCATCGTCCTCGGGAGTTGTGGTATTAAAGGGTTTGAGCACC
>JASEGR010000035.1 GCA_030017955.1 Candidatus Eisenbacteria bacterium | reverse complement strand
CGAAAAAACGGGAATTCTAATTGTCGCCAACGGGAAAAACAATTGACGTTCAACAGTCAGGCGAAGCACTTCCCAGTACAAGGAAGCGTGCCGTCGATCCCGGTTCGTCCACAAGCACGCGAAGAATCGGGAAAAGATTGGGCTGGCGTTGTATCTCGTCAATAACGACGAGGCCTTTCTGCCTCTTCATGGCCAGCATGGGATCCGCGAGCCGCGCCTGATCTTCCGGATTCTCCAAGTCGTAGTATGTGCACCGACCACGTGCCTGAGCAAGGAATGACCTCGCCAGGGTCGTTTTCCCGACCTGACGCGCGCCGACGATGGCCACCACAGGATGCCGCCGAAGAAGTCCGCGAAGGATGGCAATGTGTTCCTTACGTTCAATCATAGTTCCGAATCTACCTTGAAATATCGGTTTAGTCAACCGAATTTTCAAGGTCTGCGCCACGAGGCGTTTGGAGACAAAGATTACATCGGAGCCCCGGTGGCAACGTGAATTGCACGAAAAATGAAGACCTGTTCCTCCTCACCTTAATCCTCTCCCCGGAGGGGAGAGGTTCAAATGTAGAAAACCAAGAAGAATGTTCTTTCTTCCCCCTCACTCTACCATCTCCCCGGAGGGGAGAGGTTCACAACGTGGATGTTCTTTCTCCCCCTCACCCTACCGTCTCCCCACTGGGGAGAGGAGAGCAGCTTCCTATTTCCTTCTTATCCGGGTTCCTCCGGCGTGGTCTTCGAGGATGAAGCCCTGATCGAAGAGAGATTTTCTGATGGAATCGGCCCTCTCCCATTCCTTCTTGTCTCTGGCCAATTCTCGTTCTCTTGCAAGTTGTATGACTTCAGGCGGGACATCCCTTCTTTCTTCTTTCCAGAAAAGCCCGAGTATGGCGCCGAGCTCCTGGAGGCTCCTTCCGGCGGCGCCAATCGCGGGCGCGTCACCCCCCCGTTCGAGCGACAGGTTTACTTCCTTCCCGAGCTCGAAGAGATGACCGATTGCTTTTGCGCTGTTGAAATCATCCTCCATGCTCTCGTGAAAAAGTTCTTTCGTTTTTCCAATTGTCTTGAGAATCGGAGCGCCTTTCGCGATTTCTTTCTTCCCGGCTTCGCTCTCCTCAAGTTCGAGAGCCCTCCGCATGCTGTTCTTCAATCTTTCAAGCGCAGCTCCTGCTTCATTGAGCCGCGCCTCGTTAAACTCGATCGGCGATGTGTAGTGATTCGAAAGAAGGTAGAACCGAACCGCTTCCGGAGCAAACTCCCTCAATATCTCATCCGCAGCTATGAAGTGCCGGGTCGATTTCGACATCTTCTCGCTGGTCAGGTTGACGAGACCATTCTCGACCCAGAAGTTCACGAATGGTTTTCCGGTAGCGCCTTCGGATTGAGCGATCTCATTCTCGTGATGCGGAAAAATGAGGTCCTGCCCACCGCCGTGTATGTCAAAAGTCTCTCCCAGATAAGCCATCGACATGGCCGAGCACTCGATATGCCATCCAGGCCTTCCTTTTCCCCAGGGGCTTTCCCAGAAAGGTTCTCCCTCTTTTGCGCCTTTCCACAGGCAGAAGTCGAGCGGATTTCTTTTCGACTCGCCTACTTCAACTCTAGCACCGGCTCTGAGCTCATCAATCTTCTTGCCTGATAGTTTTCCATAACTCTTGAAACGTGAAACGTTGTAGTAAACATCGGTCCCACTCGCATATGCGAGATTCTTTTCCTCAAGCTTTCTTATCAACTCCAGTATCTCCGGAATATGCTCCGTTGCGCGCGGATAGATACTGGCCCTTTTGATGTTGAGGAGATCAGCGCAGGCAAAATATGCTTCAGTATTTCGCAGGGCAATCACCTGATAGTTAACACTCTCTGCTTTTGCCTTCTCGATTATCTTGTCGTCGATATCGGTGAAGTTATAGAGGTACGTGACGGTGAATCCCATGTATTCGAGATACCGTCTGAGCATGTCTCCGGCAACACTTGAAAACATGTGCCCGAGATGAGGCTTGTCCTGGACAGTCATCCCGCACACATACATTCCGACCTGTCCATCTTTGAAAGGAATGAACTGCCATTTCTGTCTGGTCAAGTTGTCGTGGACTTGAAGCGTCACTTTTCCCTCCTGACTATTGTTCCTCAGGTTTAGGTTCTGTTCCGAAGTGATGAAGACATCACATCTATCGAGGCCGCATCACTCAGTGCGCTTTTCATCAACTGCGGAAGGTTGTTCATCGTCAAGGAGTGAAAGCTGTGCCTTGAGTCCTGAAGTTTCCAGAACGCGCCTCATCTTCTCGATTTCCTTCTTCATATCGTCAATCTGCAGCGAAACCGGATCTGGAATATGAAAATGGTCAAGAGGAAATCTCTTTGCCTCTTTCTTGAACAGTCTCGCCGGAATTCCAACAGCAATATTTCCAGGCGCTACATCTTTCACCACAACGGAGTTCGCTGCCACATAAACATCGTCGCCGACTGTGATATTTCCAAGAATTTTCGCCCCAGGTGCGAGAACAACCCTGTCACCAATAGTCGGATGCCTCTTTGTCTTTTCTCTCCCCGATCCCCCCAGATTCACACCCTGAAAGACAGAAACATCATCCCCGACCATCGCAGTCTCACCAATCACCACACCTGTGCCGGTGTCGATGAAGAATCTCTTTCCGATCTGGGCAGATGGATGAATGTAAACACCGGTCTCTCCCCTCGATGCGTAGGAAATCAGGTGAGGGATGAAAGGAATTCCCCACCTCTTGAGCTGAGAGGCAATCCTGTGCGCGATAACTGCATGAAGGCCGGGATGAGTAAGAATGACTGTAAGAATATTTCCGGCAGAAGGGTCTCGTTCCCGGACTGCTCTTATGTCACCAAGTATGTTTCCCATTTGTTAAGTGGCACCTCCTTCGGAACTGCTTGTGCCCCCCTCACCTTGCCTCTCCCCAAAGGGGAGAGGGATACTTTATGCGCCCCGCTCGTTCCCAGCGCTCTTTGAGATAACAATGCGATGGGGAAATGGTATCGCAATTCCCTTCGCGTCAAACGTCTTCCTTATCCGCCTCCTCAGCTCGCGGGCGGCTTGCCACTGCTTCATCGGAGCCGTCTTCACAAGCATCATTATCGAAATATGTGATTCACCGAACTCGTTGATTCCGAGGACCTGCGGTTTCTCAAGGATAAGAGATGAGAATGTCTCGTCCAGGGAGAGCTCTTCTCCAACTTCATCAAGGATTCTCATGACTTTGTCAATATCCTCGCCGTACGCAATGTTCACATTCACGACGGCCTGCGACCAGCCCTTTGTGAGGTTCGATACAACCTTGACCTCACTGTTCGGTATGACATGAACGGCGCCCTCAAGGTCCCTGAGAATGGTGGTTCTCAGACTCATGTTCTCGACTACTCCGGACACCCCGCCGACCCTGACCACATCACCCACTCTGAATTGGTTCTCGCCAAGGATCAGGATTCCACCGATTATGTCTTTCACCAGAGTCTGGGCACCAAGCCCAATGGCCAGTCCAAGTATTCCTGCACCTGCAAGGATTGGTCCGATGTCTATGCCCAGCTCTTTGATGACCATCACGCCTGCAATGGTAAGGACAGAGATGAGCGTTGCGGTCCTCAACACCTGGGAAAGAGTCTTGGCTCTTTTTATCTGCTCTGCGCCTACTGTGTCGTCCCTTTGCACGGCTTTTTCCATCCTCCTGATCAGGAGGAGAAGAATCCTGATAGAAACGAGAGCAATTATCAGAATGAAGACGATCTTCACTCCGTGCGAGATGATGAGTTTCATTTCAGGCCCAAAATTCATAGCCTTGCGGTCCTCGATTTCCTTTCTTTTTTCGCGGCAAGCTCGCAGATCCGCTCTATGAGCTCTGGGAAATCAATCCCGACAGCTTTGGCAGCCATCGGAACAAGACTGGTTTCGGTCATTCCTGGGACCGTATTTAACTCAAGACAGTACGGCTTCCCTTCGGGTGAGAGTCTGAGATCAACCCTTGCAAACCCGGAGCATTTGAGTGCACGGAAAGCTCTCAGGCCAAGTTCCTGAATCTCTCTGGTTTTCTCAACGGATAGTTTGGCAGGTACAGTGTATTTGCTTTTCCCTTTAGTGTATTTGCACTCATAGTCATACATTTCGTTCTCAGGCTCTATCTCAACGATCGGAAGCACTTCATCGCCAAGGACGGCAACGGTGATTTCTCTTCCCGGTATGTACCTCTCGACAAGAATCTCATTACTGTAGCGGCATGCACATTCGACTGCCTCGCCAAGTGCACTCTTCTTTTCCACTATCGTGGTGCCAACCGTGGAACCCTGGTCGTTCGGTTTCACCACGACAGGATATCCTCCGAGGGCGTCCACGCTAGACTCATACTCCTGAACGCTGTCTTTCGAAGAAAGAAGGAACCATTCCGGAGTCGGAATTCCATTGGCAATGAAGACTCTTTTCGCCATCACTTTGTCCATCGCAAGCGCACTTGCAAGCACTCCGGACCCTGTGTAAGACACGCCAACAAGGTCGAGAAGAGCCTGAAGCGTCCCATCCTCACCAATCCCGCCGTGAAGCGCGATGAAGACCACGTCCGTATCTTTCACTTCTTTCATCTTCACGACATCTACAGCCCTCTCCTCGTTCTTCACGGCAACCACTTGAGTGGAGCTCGTGTGAGGCAGAAGTTCAAGCTCGCTTCTTGGAAGTACCCTACCAAGACCCGTATCTATGGGAATGACACTCCAGCCCTTTTTCTCAAGCGCAAGCGTTATACCTTTACCGCTTGAAAGGGAGACGTTTCTTTCAGCAGAAGTTCCGCCCATGAGAACAACGACCTTCTTTTTCATGTCTTGAGACCCAGTGGAATAATCAGAAGTGGAGGAAGAACAAGGTCTGTCGCCCGTTTCGACTTCACTGTGTGTCACCCTTTCACCTCAGCCAACGTTGTCGTCCCACACCTTGGACATGCAAGACGAAATCGCAAGCTCATCAAGTAGGGCTGCCACTCACCTCGACGACTGCGATAGCATAAGCAGCAATTCCCTCTTTCCTTCCTGTTGCACCGAGCCCCTCTGTAGTCGTTGCCTTGACGCAAACTGCATCTTCAGGGACTGCAAGAGCATCAGCTATCTTTTTTCTCATCTGCGTAGTGTATGGAGAGAGCCGCGGCTCTTCAAGCACGACGGTGGAGTCAACATTCGTGATCTCTCCGCCATTCTTACTTATGATGGAAGAAATCCTTTTCAAGAGCTCAAGACTCGAAATCCCTTTGAAGGCCGGGTCGGTATCCGGGAAATGCTTCCCGATGTCTCCCAGACTCATCGCCCCAAGAATCGCATCTCCGATTGCATGGGAGAGGACATCCGCATCCGAGTGACCTTCAAGCCCCTTCCAGTAGGGAAGCTTCACGCCGCCGATGATGAGAGGCCTGCCTTCCACGAACCTGTGCGCATCATAACCGATTCCCGCCCTCGTTCCCTTCCTCAAGCGTCAAGGCCTCCTCTTCCTCAGGAATGCTTCTGCCACTATCAGGTCTTCGGGAAACGTGATCTTCAGGTTTTCCCGGCTCCCTTCAATGATTTTCACCTTTACGTCCATTCTCTCCACAAGCTGAACATCATCCGTTCCGACGAATTCCTCTCCGAAAGCCAGAAGGTGAGCGGCAAGCATCGTTCTGTGCCTGAAGACCTGAGGGGTCTGGGAAAGCCACAGCTCATCCCTGTTCAGAGTCTTTTCGATGAAGGCATCCCGCACTTTTTTCACAGTCTCAGTTGCTTTCACGGCAGTCGTTACCGCTTCGATGCCCTTGACACTGCATGCCCTGACTGTCTTATCAATGAGACTCGGACGAACGAGCGGTCTTGCGCCATCGTGCACCACCACAAATTCAGTATCGGGTCTTACCCATCTCAGTCCCTTCAAAACCGATTCTTGCCTCTCGCGGCCGCCCTCGACGATCTTTTTGATTTTTCCGAACTTGAATTTATTGACAAAAAGCTTCTTCGCCGACTCCACGTTCTTTTTCCGCACGACAAGAATCACATCACTCACAGTTCTTGCTTTCTCGAAAGCTCTGAGGGTGTGGAAAAGAAGAGGTTTTCCGAGGAGCGGGATCAGGTTCTTGTCCTTCCCGATCCTCCTACCCTCACCGCCGGCAACAACTATCGCGGTCACTCTCAAACTAGAGAATCCTTTCCAAGGCCTCTAATATCGAGGAGACTCCTGTGACTTTGATGTTACCCTTTCCGAATCCTTTGATACTTGAAAGGTTGTTCTTCGGAATAATACATTCCTTAAAACCTAGTCTCTCTGCCTCAACCACCCTGCGTTCAACGTGAGTTACTCCCCGTACTTCTCCTCCCAGGCCAACCTCTCCGATTGCAACGATTCCGTCTTCAATCGCCTTGTTCTTGAAACTCGATGAGACTGAGAGCACCACTCCAAGGTCAACCCCCGGCTCTTCTGTGCTCATTCCGCCGGCCACATTGAAGAAAACATCAGACCCTGAGAGATGAAGACCCGCCCTTTTTTCTATCACTGCGAGGAGAAGCGAAAGCCGCCTCAGCTCGAATCCGGTCGCCACCCTCTGCGGGTAATTGTAAGCAGTCCTGGTCACAAGAGCCTGAAGCTCTATCAGCATCGGCCTCGTTCCTTCGATACTCGCGACGACGACAGAGCCGGACAAACCAAGCGGCCTTTCCTTTAGGAACACACCCGAAGGATTTATCACCTCGACCATTCCTTCTTCTCTCATCTCGAAGATGCCAATCTCGTTTGTTGAACCAAACCTGTTTTTTGCCGCCCTCAATATCCTGTAGTTGTGATGCCGCTCTCCTTCGAGATAGAGAACAGCATCAACCATATGCTCGAGCACCCTGGGGCCCGCAACGATTCCATCCTTCGTGACGTGCCCGACCAGTAAGACTGAAACATCACTTCCTTTTGCATAATTAAGAAGCTCAAGCGCACATTCCCTAACCTGACTCACGCTTCCGGGTGCGCTGGGAATTTCACTCTTGTACATTGTTTGAATTGAGTCTATCACGACGACCTGAGGGCCGACATCCTTGATGTAGTGGAGCACCTGGGATATATCGGTCTCGCAGGCGAAGAGCAGTTCTCCCGGAATCGGCCCGAGCCGTTCAGCCCTCAGCTTTGTCTGGCTCGCAGATTCCTCACCTGAGACATAGAGCGTCTTGAAGTCATTCTCGACGAGCCGTACGAGAACCTGAAGAAGAAGTGTCGATTTGCCGATTCCGGGATCTCCCCCGACCAGGACCACTGCGCCGGGGACAATTCCTCCGCCCAGAGTTCTGTCGAACTCATCGACTCCGGTTGCGTACCTCTCGGTGACTCTGTCTTCCACATCAAGAAGCCTTACGGGCTTCCCTCTTTCTCTTTCCTCGAGAGGTGTCCATCGTGTTTTGCCTTCGATTCTTTCTTCCGCAACCGCAGTGTTCCATTCGCCGCAGTCAGTGCAGCGGCCAAACCACTTTGGGCTTTCGCTCCCGCAGTTCTGGCAGATGAAGATGGTCTTGGTTTTGGATGCCTTGGGCATCTCTACTTTCCCCTCACCCCTCCCTCTCCCCGATGGGGAGAGGAGACTGGAGTGAATCGCCCGACTGGCCTTACCTGAACCCGCTCTCACCCATCCCTCTCCCCTATGGGGAGAGGGGACAATGCTCCCGATTAGAATACCTTGACCTTGAAATACTTTGACGGATTTGCCTTGATGTCCGCTATCAGTGCGCTTGCATCCTGAGCGGTCTTCCTCAGATCATCATAGAGGGCAGGGTCATTGATCAACTTGGACATGGTACCCTTTCCCTCGTTAGTCTTCTGGGCAACCTCTCCGAGCTTGGCAGAAAGACTGTCAAACCTCACAATGGCGCGCTCAAGCTTCTTCGAAGATGTTTCAAAACCCTGAATCGTAGTTCCGATCCGCGGCGAGTTCGTGGCGAGGACTTTCCTCAATTCTTCGCCGCTTGCCTTGAAATCAGTTACTGCCTTTCTTAGATCCTCCCTGTTTTCCTCAATGAGCTTTCTCGACTCTTCGGCAAACGCAAAGATATCCCCAATTCCCTGCTTGAACGACTGCATCTTTCTCGTCGTGTCAGAAGCGGAGCCCAACGTGGATGCGACCACCTCGATGCTTGAGAGTACATTTCCCAGCTTTGCCATCACATCCACTAAATCGCCTCCGTATGTTCCCTTCAGCGTCTTTGATAGATCCAGCGCTTTCTCAGACATCCCGGCGTAAATCGAGACTTCTTTTTCCCCCATGAGGCCCGAACTTTTTATCAAGACAGCAGCATCCTCACGGAGCACGACGTCTTGTTCCACGGCAAGCAGCACTTTCACGGTTCCATCTGATAGCTTAATAGAACGAACGACTCCCTTCGCGACGCCGTTCACAGTCACCGGGTCGCCTTTCGATAGGCCGCTTACGTCAGGGAACTCAGTCTGTATGAGATAAGTCTTTCTTCCAGGCTTCAGTTGCTTGATCCAGATGATGCTGATTGAAAGAATGAGAAGTGCGATGAGTGCTGTGATTCCTACTTTAAGCTCTGTGTTTTTCTTGGACATTTCAAGCTCCGTTTGAAAAGTTTGCTAACTGAGACAACCCTTCCGCGTCCCCCTCACCCTACCCTCTCCCCGAGGGGAGAGGAGTAAAGGGATTATCACGCGAGCACCTCGCGCCAGACCGAAATAAATTCCTTCACGACAGGGTTTTCACATGCTTTCACCTCGCGGGGAGTCCCTTCAAACACGATTTTTCCCTCGTGAAGCATGGCAATCCTGTCGGCAATCTCGTATGCACTCAGCATATCATGCGTAACCGCCACAGCCGTTACCGAGAGCTTCTTCTGCAATTCCCTAATGAGCTTGTTTATGGTTTCGGCCATCACCGGGTCAAGTCCAGTCGTGGGTTCATCGAAGAGGAGGCATTCAGGGTCCATGGCAATCGCCCTTGCCAGCGCGACTCTCTTCTTCATGCCGCCGCTGAGTTCAGCCGGCCTATTGTCCTCGATTCCATCAAGGCCGACCAGTTTCAGTTTCTCCTTCACTATTTCCCTGATCTTCATGTCCGGAAGATTCAGATGTTCTTTAAGTCCGATGCCAACATTTTCAAGGACGTTCATTGAATCGAAGAGTGCCGACCCTTGGAAAACCATTCCAAACTTCTTTCTTATGTCGCGGAGCTCATTCTCTTCCAGTTTTGCAATGTCTTTCTCACCAATAAGAATCTCCCCTCCATCGGGCTTGATGAGGCCGATTATATGCTTGAGGAGCACACTTTTCCCGCACCCGCTTCGTCCAATAATGACTACGCACTCACCTTCTCCAATCCTCAGGTTGACGCCGCGCAGGACTACGTTCTCGCCAAAGCTCTTCTCAAGGTTTCGTATCTCGATCAAAGTCGTCTATCCCCAAAGCGTCCTGAAGAGAGCCGAAGCCAGGAAGTAGTCCGTGACAAGAATTAGTACGCATGAATAGACCACCGCCCTGGTGGTTGCGATTCCGACTCCCTCGGCTCCGCCCTCGGTCCTGAATCCATGGTAGCATCCCATGGTAGCAATTATCATCCCGAAGAAAAAAGCCTTGATTAGACCGCCAAAAATGTCTTTCGCGTAGAAAAACATTCTGACGCCTTCCATGAAGGTCTGCGTTTTCATGTCGAGTGAGTGGTTGGCAACCGCAAAAGCCCCGAGCATGGCAAGCAAATCGGCAAAGATCGTGGCAATTGGAAGCATGAGTGTTGCCGCAATGAACCTCGGCGCCACGAGATATCTTATCGGAGAGATTCCGAGACTTTCCATCGCATCAATCTGCTCGGTCACCTTCATCGTTCCAAGCTCTGCAGCTATTGACGCACCCACCCTTCCTCCCACAACCAGGGCTGTCAGAACCGGACCCAGCTCGATGACGACAGATCTTTCTATGGCAGAGCCGAGATATCGCATCGGCACAAGGTTCTGGAACTGGTACGCTGCCTGGACTGCCGCAACGCCTCCAGTGAAAATCGCGGTAACAAAAACCAGAGGAAACGAACCTATCCCGATGGAAACCATCTGTTCCAGCGTGTTCTCGCGCTTGGCAATGGCGCTGGGAAGCGCGACCAGTATCTCGCCGGTGAACATGAAGATTCTCCCGACCTCCCTTACAGCTCCAACGACTGTCCTGCCAAATTCTGAGATGGAATAGAACATTCGTGATGTCATCCTAGAAGGTGAGTACTCCTCCCTGGAGATCCAACTTCACTGATATGCATTCTCGGGAGAAAGCGATGCTCTGACTTCTGTCACAGACCACTGGGGTGAGGTTCCTCAGGGACCCGCGACAGGTTCTCGAAACGGGTGTATTCGCTGATGAAGACCACTTCAACCGTGCCCGACGGGCCATTTCTTTGCTTTCCGATGATCAACTCTGCGATACCGCGTGTCTCGTCATTCTTGTCATAAACTTCAGGTCTGAAGATGAAGATAACAACATCGGCATCCTGTTCGATCGCACCCGATTCCCGCAGGTCTGAAAGGACAGGCCTTCTATCATCGCCCCGCTTCTCAGGAGCCCTCGAGAGCTGGGAGATGGCTATGACCGGGACCTCCAGCTCTTTCGCAAGCGCCTTGAGGGAGCGGGAAATCTGGGAAATTTCCTGCTGTCTGTTCTCAGCTCCCGGCAGCCCCCTCACGAGCTGAAGGTAATCGATGACAATCAGAGCAAGTTCAGTTTCCTTTCTCAACCGTCTTGCCTTCGCTCTCATCTCAAGTATGCTCAACGAAGGCGAATCGTCTATGTAGATTGGGGCCTCCGAGAGGCGCCCTGCGGCAGTCGTCAGCGCAGGCCACTCGGAATCCTTCAGGTAGCCAGTCCTCAGTCTGTGGGCATCAACCCTTGCCTGGCTGCAGAGCATCCTCTGAACAAGCTGTTCCTTTGACATTTCGAGACTGAAAACGGCCACCGGAAGTTTGTGCTCGATCGCAACATTCGCCGCAACATTCAGCCCAAAGCTCGTTTTCCCCATCGTGGGCCTTCCAGCAATAACTATGAGATCGGATTTCTGGAATCCGGAGGTCAAGTTGTCCAGCTCGGCGAATCCTGTCGTCACCCCGGTGAAATGACGTTTCCGGTCGTACAGTTCCTGGATGGCCTCAAAGCTGTGCTTCAAGATCTCTTTCATGGGCACGAAGCCGCCGCGAGTCCTCGCATCGGATATTCTGAAAATGCTGGCCTCAGCCCTGTCCAGAATACTTGCGGAGTCATCTACTGCATCGAATGCCTCTTTCGAAATCTGTCCAGCGGCATTTATGAGTTTCCTCAGAGTGCTCTTCTCAACGATTATTTTCGAGTGAAATTCTACGTTTCCGGATGTGGCTACGTAGTCGAGAAGCGAGGAGATGTAGCTTCTTCCGCCCACCTCCTCAAGGGCTTCCATCCTGGCCAGTTCCTCGGCCAGCGTCACTGCGTCTGCCGGCCTGTTGTTCATGTAGAGCTGGACTATCGCCTTGAAGAGCTTTCTGTGCCTGTCGAAATGAAAGTCGCTCTCCTCAAGGATCTCAATACATCTCGGTATGGCTTCCTCATCCAGAAGCATTGATCCCAGAACTGAACGTTCCGCGTCTTCGGAATGCGGTGAGCTCCTGAGTTTCTCTTCTGCCTTGGAATCCTGCGCTCGCTGCGCCATGACTTTTCTCCCGAAGAAATCTTCTGTTAGAAAGTGACCATCTCACCCCGAATTGGCATTGGAATCCCGCATTCCTTCATTATCAGCTGGATGTCCTCCCAGACCGACCTCTTGAGTCCGGGATTTCTAAGTATCGCAGCCGGATGGAATGTCGGAATCACTGGAATACCGCGGTACGAAAAGACCTTCCCCCTCAATGCCGAAATCGGTTCCTTCGACTCGGTGAGAAACTGTGCTGCGAACTTTCCCAGCGCACAGATCATCTTGGGTTTCACAAGCTCAAGCTGCTGGATGAGAATCGGGACGCAAGCTTTTATCTCATCCGAATCAGGGTCTCTGTTGAATGGAGGCCTGCACTTGAGAACATTCGCGATGTAAACATCATCCCTGCACAATCCCATGCCCTTAATTATTATCCTCGTGAGGAGTTTCCCGGCTTCTCCAACAAACGGCTTTCCCTTGATGTCTTCCTCTCTCCCCGGGGCTTCGCCAATGAACACAATACCTGATTTTGTGCTTCCGTCAGAGAAAACCACATTCTTTCTGTCTTTCGAGAGAGCGCATTTTGTGCATCTTTTTGCTCTTCTTTCGAGCTCGGCAAGGCCCGATTCAGCGCTTTTCCCCGTACGTCTCATTGTCACATCAAGGTCTGTTTCTATCCCGGCATTCCCGGAATGGGTTTCCTTCGGAAGCTTCATGCCATAGAGGAAGCCCTGGCCCGATTCCTCCAGAACTGAAAGTCTCTTGATTGCTTCCCTGGTAATCTCACGAAGCTCTTCGTGGGACGGCATGGCAGGAACTTTCTTAGGATTGGGATCGGACTTTCTTCTTGATAACCCCGGCTACCGCCTCAAGAATCTTGTCTGCAAGCTCGAGTTTCGACATGAGGGGCAGCGAAGTAACCTTATTTCCGCTGTCAACCAACGTTACCACGTTGGTATCGACTTCGAATCCGGCACCCGGTGTACCCGGGTTGTTTATCACAATAAGGTCAAGGTTCTTTTCCTTGAGCTTCTTCTTTCCATTCTTTATTTCATCCTCGAACTCAACTGCAAACCCGACCA
Organism: Candidatus Eisenbacteria bacterium; assembly: GCA_030017955.1. Taxonomy (NCBI): domain Bacteria; phylum Candidatus Eiseniibacteriota; species Candidatus Eiseniibacteriota bacterium. Next base: position 17,288 of record JASEGR010000035.1, on the reverse strand, counting down.
ACACTCTCTTGCCCTTTTTCTCGCCAAGTTCACGAATGATATCTTCAGTTGGCTCAAGCTCAAGCGTGAACTTGCTGCCTGCTCTCCTGATCTTCTTCGTAACTGCTTTCACCGGTCTTAAGTCACTCACGGCGGAAGCCATGATGACCACGTTGGCATCCGAGCTTTCTCTGAGGGTCTCCTTCCGCATCTCCCGCGCAGTCTTAACCTTGATGAACTTATCCACCCTCGGATGTTCAAGTGAAGCCGGCCCGCTGATCAAGACGACTTTCCCTCCCCAGGCAGTTCCTCTTTCAGCAAGGGCATAGCCCATTTTTCCTGACGACGGGTTCGAAATATGCCTGACTGGATCGATAGGTTCTTCCGTCCTTCCGGCTGTTACTATAATCTTCTTCCCAATGAGAGCTCTCTCGGGGAAAAGCGTCTCTCTCACAACATCCACAATCTTGTCGATTGATGCGAGTCGTCCCCGGTCGCTCACTCCGCATGCAAGGAGTCCTTCTTCCGGCTCAACGAAGACATATCCGGCCTTCATGAGCATTGAGATATTCTGCTGGACAAAATGATTGTCCAGCATGTTGACATTCATTGCGGGAGCGAAAATTACCCTTGCCTTTGACGCAAGAATCACGGTGGAAAGCGCATCGTCGGCTATGCCTGATCGAACTTTCCCCAGAATATTCGCTGTCGCAGGAGCAACAAGAATGCAGTCGGCCCAACTTGCCAGGTCGATGTGCTTGATCCTTGACTGGGACACAGTTCCCTTCGGGAAATAGCTTTCCCCATGAGAGGCCTCGCCCTCAAACAATGTTGTTGTGACTTTCTCACCCGAAAGGACCTCGAAAGTAAGCGGCGTGAGAAACTGGGTCGCGGAACGAGTCATCACGACTCTTACCTGGGCGCCTTCCTTCGTGAGAGCACGGAGAAGCTCAACGCCTTTATAGGCCGCAATCGATCCCGTAATTCCAAGAACAATCTTCTTCCCGGAGAACATCAGCCGATACTAGCGTCTCTTTTTTCGAGGGCTAGGTTTTTCCTCCTTCTCTTCCTGTTCTTGAGCTTCACCTTCGTACAAATATCTCACTTCTCCCTTCATTGCTTTCTCGACAGCCGAAAGTGTCACCTTTCTCTCGGTCTTCTGACCCGAGCCGCGTGCGAGATCATTTACCCGCCTCGCTTCCCTTGCTGCGATAATCACCATTTCATACTTATTAGCCGGTTTCTGCAGTTCTTCTACTTCATCGAACAACTGGAATTCACCTCCCGATCTTGTCTCAAGCAGGTTACATCGAAGAAGTCCATGCGGGAAGAACTACTCTCGAGATTCGGGACTTCTCCGCCTCAACTATTGCCTTTACCCTTGCGTATGCCTCGTAAAACTTGTCGTTCACGACAATATAAGCGTAGCTTTTCATGTGTCCGATTTCAAAAGGCGCATTCTTAAGCCGTTTCTTCACTTCGGCATCCTGGTCGGTGCCTCTATGAGAAAGCCTCTTTTCAAGAACTTCAAGGGAAGGGGGAAGAATGAAGATGAAAACGTCTTCCGGAAGAGCCTTTTTTATACTCTCGCCCCCCTGAACATCCACGTCAAGAAGAACGATTCTATTCTCCTTGAGCCACCTCTCTATCGGCTCTCTGGGCGTACCGTAGTACCACTCGTGAACGGAAGCCCATTCCAGGAGTCCTCCGCTATCTCTCATCTTGAAGAACTCTTTCTCCGAAAGGAAGTGATAGTCCCTGCCCTGAACCTCACCGTTTCTGGGAGGGCGCGTTGTCGCCGAGACGGAATAGACGGACCTGGGTTCGTCTTTGAGGAGTGCCTGACAAAAAGTGGTCTTCCCGACTCCGGAAGGGCCCGATATGACGACCAGAAACCCTTTTTCAAGAAACGCTTGAGCCATCAAAGCAGCTTCCCACGCCTATCAACTCACTCTACGTTCTGAATCTGCTCTCTTATCTTTTCCAGTTCTTCTTTTATGAGGAGTACGTTCCTCACTATTTCAATATCGTTTGCTTTGGATGATATTGTGTTTGCTTCCCTTCCCATCTCCTGAACGAGGAAGTTGAGTTTCCTCCCGGCGGGCTCCTGAGACCTGTGAAGAAACTCAGCCATCTGCTGAGCATGAGACCTGAGTCTCACGCACTCCTCAGTTGAGTCCAGCCTCTCCGCCAGAATCGCAATTTCGAAGGAGAGCCTTTCCTCGGGTATCTCGCTTTCTTCAAGCAACTGGGACAGCTTTTCCTTGAGGCGATTCCTTGCTTCGGACACCTTGAGCGGCGCTCTCTCCTCTATCTCGAGGACTATCTTGACGATTTTTGCCACCCTCTCGTCAAGGTCCCTGCGAAGCTCCGTCCCTTCAGCCTCCTTCATCGCCACCAGACCATCGAGGGCCTTTGACACAACGTCACTTACCAGAGCTTTTGCCCGTTCTTCGGGAACCTCGACTGCTTTCCAGACCAGAAGATCCGGAAAACCCGCGAGCGTTCTTGTGTCGATATCTCCCGACAGGTCAAACTTCTCCTTGAGAGTCTTGAGAAGCGTGTAATACTTTTCGGCGAGCTCAGTGTTTATCTCAAGAAAAGCGAGAGATTCACCGTCGCCGTTCCATGCAACCGAGACAGTGATTTTGCCTCTTGAGATTCTCTCCTGGATAAGCCTTCGAACATCAAGTTCAAGCGTCGAAAGCGCCTTGGGAAGTCTGATGCTTATTTCGCAGAACCGGTGGTTTATCGACCTGACCTCTGCAACGAGCTTGTTATCTCCATCCTCAAGCTCGGCTCTTCCAAATCCTGTCATGCTTCGAATCATGGCATCTTTCCCTGGGTAGACTTGGTAGTTTAGACAATGCGGAGCCCAGTGTCAAATCGATGCTTATTCCCCCAGTCCTTGACTTGAGAATAGGGCGCAAATATAGTCTTGGGACAGTGTCCAGCATGCATTCCGAGCAGGAATCTTGTGCAATCCCCGGTTTGCGGAACTAAAACGGAACTGTCTGCCACAAGAGCATTGGCACCACAAAACCAGGAGGTAAAGAGATGAAGAAAGTTCCCTTCAAGAATGAAGCTTTCACTGACTTCTCCCTAACAGCGAATCGAAAGAAGATGGAGGCAGCGATTGAAACTGTAAGGGGACGTCTTGGCAGCGAATACCCCTCAATCATCGGGGGGGAGAAACTCTTCTTCAACGAGAAACTGATTTCCCGCAATCCTTCCCAGCCGGCTGAAGCAGTGGGCATTTTTCAAAAGGCAGATGAGATTCATGCCCGTTTGGCTGTGATGACTGCGCTCAAGGCCTTTGGAAAATGGAGCCGTGTCGATCCCGCAAAGAGGGCAGACTACCTTTTCAAAGCCGCCCAGATAATGCGGAAGAGACGACTTGAGCTTGCTGCCTGGATGGTTTTTGAGGTGGGGAAATCATGGGCTGAGGCGGATGGAGACGTTGCTGAGGCAATTGATTTTCTGGATTTCTATGCAAGGGAGATGATTCGCTACGCAGGGCCTCAGCCTCTGACCAAGGTCCCGACCGAGAAGAATGAGTTGAGATACATACCGCTTGGTGTCGGAATTGTGATCCCTCCGTGGAATTTCCCTCTCGCGATTCTTGTTGGCATGACTTCCGCGGCAATAGTGTGCGGGAATACTATTGTGCTCAAACCATCGAGTGATTCGCCGGCCATTGCTGCCAAGTTTGTCGAAATCATGGAAGAGGTCGGGCTTCCAAAAGGAGTGCTCAACTTTATTCCTGGAAGCGGCGGCACGATAGGAAACGCGCTTGTTGCTCATCCCCAAACGAGATTCATTGCCTTCACAGGTTCAAAGGAGGTCGGGCTTGGCATCAATCAACTTGCAGCGCAGCATCAGCCGGGGCAGATTTGGATAAAGAGAGTCATCGCAGAGATGGGCGGAAAGGACTCGATCGTTGTTGATGCGACCGCCGATCTTGAGGCGGCCGCAGCCGGCGTTGCAGCTTCTGCGTTTGGCTTCCAGGGCCAGAAATGTTCCGCCTGCTCAAGGGCGATTGTCGTGAAGAGTGTTTACGATAGGTTCATCGAGAAGCTCATTCCTAAGGTCAGGGCGATCAAGGTCGGACCTGTCGTGAAACCAGAGAATACGATGGGGCCTGTGATAAATGAGACTGCTATGAACTCCATTCTGAACTACATCGAGATTGGAAAGAGCGAAGGCAAACTTATCCTTGGCGGCTCCAGACTTCGGATGAGCGGCTATTTCATCGAACCGACCGTCATTGCGGATATTCATCCGATGGCAAGAATCTCGCAGGAAGAAATCTTTGGCCCGGTGCTTGCCGTACTCAAGGCCGAGGACTACGACAATGCTATCGCTGTTGCCAACAATACCGAGTACGGCCTGACCGGCGCGGTCTATACGAAGAGCAGAGCCAGGATTGACAAGGCAAAAAACGAGTTCCATGCCGGAAATCTTTACATCAACAGGAAGTGCACCGGCGCTCTCGTTGGAGCCCATCCGTTTGGCGGTTTCAATATGAGCGGAACCGACTCCAAGGCCGGCGGCTGCGATTATCTCATGCTATTCACTCAGGCCAAGTGCATCTCGGAGAAGGTGAAGTAGGAAGGCAGGGACCTGCTGCGCAGGTGACCAGTAGCCTGTTTTTTCCTGAGTTGTGCACCTGAATGTTTTGACGTGTCTATGCGCTGAGGAAAGTTGAAATTGACTCACGCCCCTCTGATGAGCTATAATAGTTGTAGATCTCGAGAAAGGGGGCCTTGATGAGTTTTGCTAAAGCTAAGGTTTTTCTTCTAAGTGCGCTTGTTGTTTTCGGTTCCGCCTTCTGCGCCGGCCCGACTTACTGTTTGCAGAATCGCCCTCCGGTCGCCAACGCAGACGGGCCATACGTCATCTACTACGGGTATGGTATCACTCTTGACGGGTCGCAATCCTACGACCCGGATTCACCTCCCGACTACATCGTTACCTATGCCTGGGACTTGAACAACGATGGCGCAGCCGACCGGGCAGTGGGGACCCCATTGCTGAGTCTGTCGTGGTCTGAGCTCAACATGCTGATAGGACCCATCGTTATCGGTCAACTCTATCCGATCAAGTTGAAGGTTGTGGATTCATTCCAGGCGTGGTCTAATTGGGCCTCGAGTACGCTTCAGGTTATTGAACGCCCGGTGCCTGCCATCCCGCAAAGCTGGGGGACTGTCAAAGCGCTTTACTCGTAGAACCGAGAAATACCCGGGCCGGGCAAGAGACAATGGAAAAAGACTGTTAGAGGGGTCTTTGCGTCATTCTCGGCTTTGTCTGCCCTGCCCCCGGTGTTTCAATTCTCTGTCCGCTGGTTTTCCATTGATATCTCAATGATGCCTCTTTTCTATCCTCAAGGGTGATGCCGGCTGATGAAAAACTTCTATTTGGAACCTCTGGCTGAAGAGTTGGCAGGTGCCCTGAAGAAGAGGACAGTGAAATCGATATCCTCTCCTGACGATTCATTCTATCTCTTCAGTTTTGAAGGCGGACCCCCGGCGCTGTTTGTTTCGGCAAAGAGATCGCTTTCGTATGTATTTCTTGTCCCGGAGGCATTGAGGAGAGAAGGGCGGGCAGCAGGTTCGCTTACTCCTGCCGTGGAGCATCTCTTCTCGTTACGCGAGCCGGCAAAGGCAGCGAGGGAAAAGGGCGGTCCTTTCCTCAGAACGCTTGAACGACTTTTTCAGGGAGGAATGCTCCTTGATGTTCGTCGGGAGGGCGATGACAGGATATTGAAGCTTGCGTTTCAAACCAAGGATCCGACAGGGCTTGCTCCACCGGTTTGCGAGCTTGTGGTAGAGCTTTTCCCGAATGCGCCGGATGTGATAATCACCGAAGGCGGCACAGGCGAGATTCTTGCGTCCTTCAGAAAGACGAAGGGTGAAGGCGAGCAGAGAAAAGAACCAGGTGTTGTTTATGAGCCCCCGGGGAGAACCCTGTCAGGAGAGGAACACAAGCATCCACGGGAAGAGACGACGAAGCCGGCTGAGGGGCCGTACCCGATCTCCGTGAGATTGCTTGAGGAGTTCAGGACCGCCATGGCGGCCGCAGGACTCAACGAAGCAGCAAAACCTCTTCGCAAGCTCATCATGCGGAGAATGCAGGCAAAAGAAAAAGCGATCTCGCGAATTGAGGCTGAACTGAAAGAGGCGGAGAGAGCTGGAACGTATAAGCGGTGGGGAGAGCAACTCCTGTCTTTCCCTGACAAGGTTGAAAGAGGAAGGACATCAGTCTCTTTGAGGGATTATTACTCTCAGGGATCCGATGAGATTAAGATTCAGCTCGACCCGAAGATCACCATCAAGGAAAACGCCCTTCGACTGTTCAAGAAGGCAAAGAAGCTCGAACGCTCACTTACTGTTCTTCCGAAGAGGGTTCTCTCTCTGAGAAAGGAATGCGATAAACTCAAGCATCTTCTTGAGGGGACCGAAACATCAAAGAGTATTGATGAACTCCACGAGATGCGCGAAGGAATGGAGTCGGAGCTTCCTCGCGGGCTCAGGCAGGAACGCAAAGAGGAAATCCGCCGGGGCGGAGAGGAAAAGACAAAAGCCAGGAAGGGAGAAAGGTTTTCACCGAGAAGCTTTAATCTTGGTGGCGGCTGGACAGTCCTGGTCGGACGGAGCAGCAAGGAAAACGATTATCTGACGCACGTTCTTGCGAAGAAGAATGACATCTGGCTCCACGCGGCGCAAGTCGAAGGTTCGCATGCGGTTCTGAGAAGAAGTGGAAGCGAGAATCCATCCAATGCCGTGATCGCTCAAGCGGCGAAGATAGCGGCTTACTATTCAAAAGCGAGGAAATCCGGAACTGTGCTGGTCGCCTACACTGAGAAAAAGAATGTGAGAAAACCCAGAAAGGGAAAGCCGGGTCTGGCTTTGATAAGTCACGAGAAACTGATTGCCGTGAAGCCGGGATTGCCTGAGGCAGCTGAGAAACCAAGCTGAGCGCGTCTCACAGCTTCTCGCGGGTGAGCGTTTCGATTTCTTTCAGTAGGGCGGCAAGGAAATCTTTCTCCTTCACCTTGCCTGCTTTCTTCCCTCTTACGAAAAGCATGCCCAGGCCTTTTCCGCCTGCCAGCCCTATGTCTGCGTCCTGAGCTTCTCCGGGGCCGTTCACAACGCATCCCATGATTGCGATGTCAATCGGCGAAGTCAGCCCCGCGATCTTTGACTCAACCTGCTTCGTCAATTTCTCAACATCTATTTCTGCTCTCCCGCAGCTTGGACACGAGATGACGCGCGGCCCTCGCTTTCTCAGATCGAGAGCTCTCAGGATTTCATAGGCGACTTCAACCTCCCTCTCGGGCGGCGCTGTCAGAGAAACTCTCAATGTATCTCCGATGCCTTCTGAAAGAAGAATTCCTATTCCAACAGCCGAGTGGATAGTGCCGGAAACATAACTTCCTGCTTCGGTGATCCCGAGATGGAGTGGATAATCGGTTTCTTTTGCGGCAAGGCGATAAGCTTCGACGGTGTCCCTCACGTTTGACGCTTTCAACGAAAGCTTGATGGCGCGGAAGCCAAGCTCTTCAAGTATCTTTGTGTGCCCAAGAGCGCTTTCAAGCATGGCGGATGGAGATGGCCTTCCGTATTTGGAAAGAATCCTTTTCTCAATTGAACCGGCATTGACGCCAATCCTTATCGGCACTTTTCTCTTGAGCGCCGCCTTCACGACTTGTTCAACTCTTTCCCTCTTTCCAATGTTTCCCGGATTGATTCGCAGTCCGTCAACACCCTCTTCAAGTGCAATAAGTGCAAGCCGGTGGTCGAAGTGAATGTCAGCGACAAGCGGGATTTTGATCGAGACTTTTATTTTCCCAAGGGCTCGTGCAGCGCCTGAATCCGGCACAGCCACGCGGACGATTTCACACCCTGCTTTCTCAAGTGACTTGATTTGCTTTATCGTCTTTCGGGTGTCGGCCGTATCGGTTTTTGTCATCGACTGGACAACAATCGGCGAGCGTCCGCCGACGCTGACGTTTCCGATCCTGACTACTCTGGTTTTCCTTCGTCTTATTTCCATGGCCTCGCCTGCCCCGTTCTTCGAGATGTCCTTTCTCTTCATGCCGAAAATGTCGATCCTTCTCGGACTCGCTCACTCGAATTTGTGAACTCGGGCTTCGCCCTCAGACAGCACAAATTCGCCCCCTTCGGGGTCGCTCCCTCGTCCAAGAAGGAAGTCCAGAAATTTTCAGAATGTCCGTTCAAGGACATCTCTGGACCGACGTGTTCGAGCCCGGTCGGCAACCCGTACATCCCGCTCATTTATTCTACGCCCTTCCGCAGGATTCTCTTATCCCCGTCTCTAACCGTTATCCCGATCTTATCAAGATACTCGAGGAGAGGAACACCATATTTTCTGGACACGCCGGTAAGCTCCTTGAAATCTGAGATTGTGAGTGCGCCCTTGGCTTTTATGAAATCGGTGACTAGTTTGGCTGCCTTTTCAATCTGCATCTTGTGAAAGCACATCTCAGATGTCACCTTCACAAGACTCCCCTCCAGGACGAGAAGCTGGATAAGTTCCTTTGCTTCATCCCCGCTGGAGAGCTTCTCAAGCTCTTCAAGTTCCGGGACTGAGAAACCTGAAGAGAGAATCTTCTTTTCGAGTTCGTCCTTGAGCTTCATCTGCCCGGGAGACAACTCCACCTCGTCGCTCCCGAATCTCAGCCGTTCGCCCCTGATAAAGAGTAACCGTTTCTCCGATAGCTTCTCAACGAGGAGCGAGAAAACTTCATCGCTCATCTGGCGGGGAAATTCTGCGCGCATCTCTGACTTACCCATCCCCCACCGAAGAGGAAATTCTCTTTCGTATTCCGACAGAGCTGTCCTGAAAACCCTTTCACCCTCATCAACCCATTTCTTACTTATGTACTCTCCGGAGGGTAAGAATACCAAATCCCCATCATGAGCCTTCTTCTCAATGATTGTCTTCACATCCTCTTCGGGCAACCCAACCTTCGGCGCGAGCTTCTTCCCGCTCATGGAAAGATAGGGCGTTCTGGTGAAGGCAAGCTCAATGCGCGCTTCGAGAGTCCCGCTCTCCTCTTTTTCGAGAAGCTCCAGGACGGCGCTGTCGTGCGGCTTGTGCTTGACCGGATTTGGGTCAATGACAGAGCCTCCCGCTATCGTAGTAACGGGCGAGTATGCGCGGATGACGAATCTGTCCCCTCTTTCGGCAACAACAGATTCTTCAAGCCTGAGTTGGACAAAGCAGGATTCGGCCGGGCGGGCTTCATCTTTTCCCAGGACAATCACTCTCCCAAGACTCTCTCTTGCCCCAAGATGAAACCTTATTCGTTCTCTTGTCTTGATCGGCCGCCGAAGCTCACCCAGAACATCCAGCTTTGCATCGAGCATCATTGATGGAAAAAGCGATCCGGGCTCGACGACCCATTCGCCGCGTTCAATCTCTTCCTTTCTGATTCCGTGAAGAGCCAGCGCTACCCTTTGCCCGGCCCTGGCCTCATCAAGCTTGTGTTTCTGTACCTCAACGCTTCGTATTCGTGCCTTTTTTCCCGAAGGCAAAACTTCGACGGTCTCGCCTGTTTTCGCTTTTCCTCTCCAGAGAGTCCCGGTGACCACGGCGCCAAAACCTTCCATTGTAAAAACTCTGTCTATCGGAAGTCTGAGCGGTCTCGATGTATCTCTTTCCTTCACATCTCTGAGGCCCTCATCAAGGAGAGAGAGCAGGTCATTGACTCCCTGGCCTGTAACCGACGAAACCGGGACAATTCCGAGGCACTTGAGCGGCGAAGATGAGATGAGTTTCTCAACATCCTTCCTCACCATCTCAAGCCAATCCCTTTCCACGAGATCACATTTCGTCAAGGCGATGACCGATGTTCTGATGCCGAGGAGCTCGACGATGCGCAGGTGCTCAATCGTCTGAGGCATTATTCCTTCATCGGCCGCTATTACCAACAGAACAAGGTCAATCCCGCCAACACCGGAAAGCATATGGTGAACGAATTTCTCGTGGCCGGGAACGTCAATGATTGCGGCTTCGGTTCCGGATTTGAGATGAAGCGGAGCAAAGCCAAGTTCAATCGAAATTCCGCGCTCTTTTTCTTCTTTGAGCCTGTCCGTGTCAATTCCGGTGAGCCTTTTTACGAGGGCAGTTTTTCCGTGGTCAACGTGGCCGGCAGTTCCTATGCAGGTTGGAGTCATTCCACCTCTCTCCAGAGGTCAGCACCAGGGCAAAATCAGCCTGTAGAATTATGTGATGTGTCCCCGAATTGTCATTCCTCTTCTCGCCGGATGTCAGCGCCAAGGGACATGAGTTTCTGCTCGATTTTTTCGTAGCCCCTGTCAATGTGGTAAACCCTTGAGATATGGGTCTCACCTTCAGCAATCAGACCTGCAATTATCAGAGCAGCGCTCGCCCTCAAGTCAGTGGCCATGACCGGCGCCCCGCTCAGTTTCTCTACGCCGCGAATCTTGGCCGCATTGCCTTCGAGTGCAATGTCGGCCCCAAGTCTCCTGAGTTCGGCAACGTGGGTGAACCTGTCAAAGTAAATATTGTCGGTTATGACGCTTGTTCCACCGGCAACGGAAAGAAGCGCCATCATTTGGGCTTGCATATCGGTTGGAAACCCCGGATAGGGCGCCGTGCCGATTTCAATTGGACGCGGCCTCGGAGCCGAAGACACAACGAGCTCGTCCTTCTCCGCGAGAACCTTGGTGCCCGCCTCCTCCAACTTCGCCAGAACAGAGGTGAGGTGAGATGCATTGCATTTTTTGAGCCGGACGGTTCCTCCTGTGACGGCGCCTGTGACAAGAAAAGTTCCGGCCTCTATCCTGTCAGGTATAACGGTGAACTCTGCTGGTCCAAGGGAATCTACTCCATCAATTGTGATCGTCTCTGTGCCGTGACCGCTTATTCTCGCGCCCATGACGTTAAGAAAATCTGCGAGAGCAGCTATCTCCGGCTCCCGCGCCGCATTCTCTATCACCGTTGTTCCCGCTGCCGTGGCTGCTGCCATCACTACATTTCCTGTTGCACCGACGCTCGGCGTTGAGAAACGTATCCGCTTGCCTTTCAGTTTCGTCACTTCTCCTTCGATGTAGCCGTGAACAATCCTGATCTTCGCGCCTAGTTCCTTCATCCCCTTGATGTGGAGATCCACGGGCCTTGGCCCCCAGGCGCAGCCTCCCGGAAGAGATACTCTTGCCTTGCCGAATCTTGCAAGCAGTGGTCCGAGAACATACACGGAAGCCCTCATCGTCTTCACAAGCTCGTACGGGGCTTCATGAGAGCTGCACGCGGTTGTGTTTATTCTCATTTCGTTTCCATCCATCTCAACCGTCGCGCCGAGCACTCCGAGCACCTTGGCCATCGTATCCACATCTTTCAACCTCGGCACGTTCCTAAGAAGGAACTTGCCAGGAGTGAGAAGTGAAGCAGCCATCATCGGAAGAACTGCATTCTTTGCTCCACTTATCTCGACTGTGCCCTTGAGCTTGTTCCCGCCTCTGATTACGATTTTCTGCATTTACCTCGCTCCATGATAGAAAAACTAAGGCCCGCTCCCGTGCCGCGCCATCAAGATTCTATCTCTTCCAGAAAGGTCCTTGACCACTTTTACTTCCGCGAAGCGGCCGGCGCCTCTTGTCATCGAAACAACCTTCTCCGCCGAATCCTCGGGAATCTCCAGTGCAAGCATGCCGTCTTGTATCAAGAATTCAGCCGAGCCATCGATGATTCTTCTGATCGTCGAAAGGCCGTCAGGTCCGCCGTCAAGCGCAATCCTTGGTTCATAGTCCCGGACCTCAACGGGCAAAGTCTCGAGCTCATGTGCCTTCACATAGGGAGGATTTGAGACTACTGCCCAGACTCTTCCCTTGTATTCGTCAATCGGCTGAAAGAGGTCGCCAGGACAGAACCTGACTCTCTCAGACGACAGGCCATGCTTCGCACGATTCCTTTCGGCAAACAAAAGCGCAGCGGGCGAGATCTCGGTAGCGATGACCTTGACCCCCGCTAGAATGAGAGCAAGGCTGATCGCTATTGCGCCCGAACCGGTCCCGATGTCCAGTATGATTGCGTCCGTCTTTCCGGCCGGAGTAAGCTTTTTCCACTCCTCTACAACTTCACACACTAAGATCTCTGTCTCCGGCCTTGGAACGAGCACACCGGGACCAACTTCGAAATCATATCCCATGAACTCGCATGAGTTCAACAGATATTGAGAGGGGACACCCTCGCTTCTCTTCCCGATAAGGTAGGAAAACAATTCCGCCTTGCCGCGCTCAATCTCTTTTTCGAATGAAAGGAACAGTTCATGCCTTTTCATCCCGAGTACGTTCGAGAGGAGATACTCTGCTTCGGCTGCCGGCGAGGAAATTCCTTTCTCAAGAAGGGTTCTTTCCCCATCCTTGAGAACTTCTCTTAGTAGAGGAAGAGAGTCTGAACTGCGAGAGTTTTTTGCCAACCGGGGTTAACTGGCTTTGAGCTTGAGTCTATCGTCTTGCTGAGACGCAGCAAGAGAATCTATGAACTCGTCCAACTTGCCTTCCAGGACATCATTGAGTTTGTGAAGAGTAAGGCCAATCCTGTGGTCGGTCACCCGGCCCTGAGGAAAGTTGTATGTCCTTATCTTTTCGCTTCTATCCCCTGATCCGACCTGAGAGCGCCTGTCCTGAGCAAGTTTTTCATCCTGGTCCTTTCTTGCCATATCAAGGAGTCTCGCCCTCAAGACCTTGAGCGCTTTTGCCTTGTTCTTAAGTTGAGACCTCTCGTCCTGACACTGAACGACCAAGCCCGTGGGAACGTGTTTTATCCTAACCGCCGAATCTGCAGTGTTCACGCTCTGGCCGCCGGGACCGGACGAACGAAACACATCTATCTCCAATTCATCCGGCGATATTTGAACGTCGATTTCCTCCGCCTCAAGAAGAACTGCAACCGTGACCGCGGACGTGTGGATCCTTCCGCTTGCCTCCGTTTCGGGAACCCGCTGCACTCTGTGCACGCCTCTTTCATGCTTCAGCCGCCCGAATGCGCCCTTTCCCTCAACGAGGAAAATCGCTTCCTTCATCCCGCCGGTCCCTGTCTCACTCGAACCCAGGACTTCGACCTTCCAGTTTCTCGATTCAGCGTACTTGGAATACATCCTGAACATCTCACCGGCAAAAAGGGCAGCTTCGTCACCGCCGGTGCCGGCCCTTATCTCAACTATGGCGTTCTTGTCATCATTGGGATCTCTGGGCAGGAGAAGAAGCCGGATTTCTTTTTCGAGCCCAACCCTCTTCTCTTCAAGCTCGTCAAGCTCCTGCTTCGCAAGCTCGACAAGCTCCTTATCTTCCGAGCTGCGCGTTATGCTTTCGGCGTCGGAGATGTCCACAAAGAGCTGAACGTACTCCTTGCCCTTGCCGGCCAGCTCTTCGAGTGCACTTCTCTCTTTTCCTATCTCCTTCAATTTCGAAGAGTCTTTGAAGACTTCCGGCGAACTTATAAGAGCAGTCAGCTCTTCATACTTCGATATGGCCTTTTTTGCCGATTCCAGTATTCTCTCGTCCATGGCAGTAACGCCCTTCTTGTGTTACGAAATTACCGCTCTGAGGGCGGCGATCGCAACATCAATCTGGTCGCGTGACGGCTCCTTTGTTGTGAGGCCCTGCAGTTTTAATCCCGGCCAGAGAAGGATCTTTCCGACATTCTCATTTCTGATGCGGTCAGAGAGTTTCATTACCTCATAGGCAATCCCGCCGATTACGGGTATGAAGAGAAACCTGATGACCCTGTCCAGGGTGCTATCCGGCTTTCCGAGAATCATGAAACACAGTATGCTTATGACCATCACGAAAAGGAGAAAACTTGTGCCGCATCTCGGATGAAGCCGCGGATACTTGACCGCCGCTTCCGGTGAAAGCTCTCCTTCACTCTCCCAGGCAAATATCGATTTATGCTCGGCTCCGTGGTATTCGAAAACCCTGCGTATCTCCTTCCATCTTCCTATGCCCCAGAGGTACAAAACGAAAATCACGAGTCTCAGTCCTCCATCAACTATGTTGAACGCAGTCCCGCCTTTTATTCCCAATCCCTCGGTGACAAAAAGGGGAAGGTAAAAAAAGATGCCAACCCCCGCGGCAAGGCCAAGCACCATTGTCACTGCCATAAGAATCCCGCCGAGCGCATTTTCCTTCTTTTTCTTTTCGTCCTGCTTAATAGCTTCATCCGCCGAAAAGTTCAACGCCTTCATCCCGATCACCAGACTCTCTATCAGCGCAACCCCTCCCCTGACCAGCGGTAGGCCGAAGAATTTTTTTCTCTTCGCCAGCGAGATGAAGTCCTTTTCCATCACTTTTATGGTCCCGTCCGCCTTCCTTACGGCAACCGCATACTTGTACGGCGAGCGCATCATGACGCCTTCCATGACGGCCTGGCCGCCTACCGACACCTTTCTTGGGGCGCATCCTTCAGCGGGCACGAACTTTTCCTTTCGTCAGTTTCTGCAAACCAAGCACCTCATCTTTCGGCGGCCTGATGCCGCAGCAGTCAGCTTCATCACAGAAGCCTATGATCTCGCACTTCATGAGGACGAAGCCGGAGAGAGGGGCGGTCTCCCTGTTGTGCTCAAGCGCTTTCCGCATCTCCAGAAAAAGTCTCCTTATCTCCCACTGTGCCCTTAGGCAGAGGCGCACCGAGGATGCATGAATCAGCTCCCTCATGTTCATCGTGATGACAATATTGGTGGTGACGGCATTCGGAAGAATGTAACGGGCGTCTTCAGCGGGAATTCCCGCTTCCACGAGCTCGTTGTAGAAAGTTCCGATCTGCCTAAGCATGGCATCGAATTTTTCTCTGAACTTCTTGACATCCGATATGGAGCCCGGCACGACGGCTGAGGCATCGGTCTTTCTGACATACCGCTGACTCTGTTGACTGTAGCTTGCCAGCCGGTGCCTCACGAGCTGATGGGAGCACGCCCTGGAGATTCCCCTGACGCCAAACGTGAACGACACGTGTTCAAGAACAGAGTGATGTCCGCTGTCTACCGTCCTCTTGATGAGTGCAAGCATTTTGTCTTCATCGCTTGCTTTTTCCCATATCTCAGAAGGAGCTGAAGGAGAGTAACAGCTACGTGCAGCAGTGAAAATTATGCGCAGCGGCTCGGGGGTAAAGGAAAGCAGCGAGACATTCATCCATTTTCATCCAGTTCTCTCAGCAGTAGCTTCCTTCCGGGCAGCCCGGCTATTCCTCTTTCATTCCGTATCTCTTTCTGAATCTCTCGACCCTTCCGGCAGTGTCAACAAGCTTCTGCTTTCCGGTGAAGAAAGGATGGCAGCTTGAGCAGATTTCAACGTGGATCTCTTTCAACGTGGATCTTGTCTCAATCACGCTGCCGCATACGCAGACTATTTTCGCATCTTGATACACCGGGTGAATGTCCTTCTTCACGGCGATTTCTCCTTTCTAGATGTCTCGACGGCCAATGAACCCTCGCTGGCTCCGCTCCGGGATGACCCATCTATGGCTCGCCAGGTGGGGAATCCTTGCCACGACCCATTGCTCCGCAACGGGTGCTCCGAGGCTCTGAAGGCCTGGCTTTCCCCTTCCCGCTCGCCGAGATGGGTGCCCATCCCTCCCGCGAAAGCCAACTCGCGCTTCCTTGGCCTCCAGTCAAACAGCTATGAATTCATTTTCTTGAGGAATTCTTTGTTGCTCTTTGTATCGTGCATCTTATCGAGCAGAAGCTCCATGACCTCACTGGGCGAGAGCTCACTCAAGAACTTTCTCAATATCCAGACCTTGGCGAGCTCATCCTGCGGCATGAGAAGCTCTTCCTTCCTCGTTCCAGACCTGTTCAGATCAAGCGCGGGGAAGATTCTCCTGTCGCTGAGCTTTCTATCGAGAACCAGTTCCATGTTACCGGTTCCCTTGAACTCTTCAAAGATAACATCATCCATCCGGCTTCCTGTCTCAACGAGCGCGGTGGCAATGATTGTGAGACTTCCGCCTCCCTCGATGTTTCTGGCCGCTCCGAAAAACCGCTTCGGCCTCTGAAGGGCATTCGCGTCAACGCCGCCCGATAGGATTTTTCCGCTGTGCGGAACCACCGTATTGTGGGCTCGCGCAAGGCGCGTGATGCTGTCAAGAAGAATGACCACGTCTTTCTTGTGCTCGACAAGCCGCTTTGCTTTCTCGAGCACCATGTCGGCAACCTGGACGTGCCTTTCTGCGGGCTCATCAAAGGTCGAGCTTATGACCTCCCCCTTCACGGACCGCTCCATGTCTGTCACTTCTTCTGGCCTCTCATCAATGAGAAGGACTATCAGCGTTATTTCGGGATGGTTGGAGGTAATGCCATTGGCGATCTTCTGGAGAAGCATGGTCTTCCCTGCCCTGGGAGGAGAAACAATGAGACCTCTCTGTCCCTTACCTATGGGAGCAAGGAGGTCCATTATTCTCGTGCATACTTCTTCCTTCGTTGTCTCGAGTTTTATCCTCTCCTCCGGATAGAGGGGCGTCAGGTTGTCGAAGAGAATTTTTTCCTTCGCAGCTTCCGGACTCTCCATGTTGACTGCTTCGACGCGGAGTAGTGCGAAATACCGTTCGCCGTTCTTAGGAGGCCTCACCTGGCCGGAAACCGTATCTCCCGTCCTCAGGTCAAATCTCTTTATCTGGGAGGGCGAGACGTAAATATCGTCAGGACTTGGAAGATAGTTGTAGTCGGGGGATCTCAGGAAGCCGTATCCCTCGGGCAGGATCTCAAGGACCCCTTCTGCAAAAATCAGCCCGTTCTTCTGGGTCTGCGCCTCAAGAATCTTGAAGATCAGATCCTGTTTTCTCAGCCCGCCTACGGCAGGAAGGCTCAGCTCCTGAGCAACAGCCATGAGCTCAGGGATAGTTTTGCTCTTCATTTCCGCAAGATCCATGTCCTTTCTCTTCGCCTCCTCTTTCACTTCTCTCCTTGTCTCCTCTTTTACTTCTTGCTTTGTTTCTTCTTCAGTTGCCTGATGTTTCTGTCTCATAGCAATCCCCCCGCAACTTGAAAGCTCGGGTTAGGAGCGGCCTCCTGGGGTTTAGCAGAATTTCTGCCTGTCCGGCACATAGGGATGAGTGCGCAACAAAGTACTTTGGATGTGAATTAATGTCACATAGTGGTTAAAATGTGGGGACGAAAAGTTCTGCAGGAGCTAACAGAAGCTTCCTCCGTCCTTACAACACATAATATGTTAGTCCACCAGCAAGGGGTTGTCAAGATTTTTTTGCCCCCTGTCAGTTAAAATTCAAAACCGGACTATTTAAAGTTGAAAACCGGACTCTGGTCT
>JASEGR010000034.1 GCA_030017955.1 Candidatus Eisenbacteria bacterium | reverse complement strand
CCCCTATGAAAGTGTCGTGTCCCGGGGCAAAGACATGTACAAGGAATTTCCGGGACACGACACTAGGCAGGTGGCGGTGACGCGATGAAGTCGTGACTAAGAGCTCAGCGGAGAAAGCCGGCGGATGCGGTTGTGGCGGCCCGTTAAGTCAGCCCCGTGGGTTGCCACTGGGTGAGGAGAATACTTGTGATCGCCCGGGGCAGGCGTTTGTCTTCACATAAACAGATTGCGGTCAGGATTGAGTAAGCTCGATAAGGACTCCGCTTGTTGATTTCGGGTGGACGAAAGCTACTTTCTTTCCGTGCGCTCCGACTCTTGGTTTCTCGTCAATCAGCCTCACGCCGGCTTTCTTGAGCTGTGCCAGCGCTGCATCGATGTCGTCAACCGTGAAGCAAAGGTGGTGGAGACCCTCGCCTCTCTCGTTCAAGAATTTCTCAACCGGGCTACCCTCACCCATAGCCTCAATTAGCTCTATCGTCACGGGCCCGATTTCCAGGAAAGCAATCCTAACTTTCATGGACGGAAGCTCTTCTTCTCGAACCAGTTTCGCGCCGAAGGCGCTTGAGTAGATTCGAGCTGAGTGGTCGAGGTTCCTTACGACGATTCCGATGTGGTCAAGCTGATTAATCATGCTTGAAAGTTCCCCTCATCCTGCCTTCTCCCCAGAGGGGAGAAGGAAAAGAACGAAAATAGGTGACTGTCACTATTTTACAGAAATGCCTGGCCCTTGTATTCGCCAAACGCGGAGCTAAGTACGTCTCGCATTTCTCCGAGTGTGACGCCGGCCTTGACCGCACTCACCATCTGAGGAATCGGGTTCTGCTTCTTGCCAATAGCTTTCTTGAGCTCGGCCAAGGATTCTTTCGCAGATGCCTCGTTTCTTGACTTCTTGAAAGCATTCAAACGTTCAATCTGGCTCTTTTCACTCGCCTCGGGCGGCTTGAATCTTACCTTCTCTTCCTCTTCCATCTTGAACTTGTTCACGCCAACGATTGTCTTTTCCCCGGTCTCAATTGCCTTCTGCGCGGCATAGGCGCTCTTGTGGATTTCCCTTTGTACGAAGCCGGTTTCGATTGCCCGGAGCATTCCGCCAATCGCGTCGATCTTTTCGAGATACTCCATGACTTGCTTCTCAATCTCATCTGTCAAAGCTTCGACATAGTAGGAGCCGCCAGCCGGATCAACCACTGAGGCGATGCCGGTTTCCTCAGCCAGTATCTGCTGTGTCCTCAGCGCAACTCTGACCGCAAGTTCCGAAGGAAGGGATATCGCCTCATCAAACGAGTTTGTGTGCAGCGACTGCGTTCCTCCCAGGACCGCGGCAAGTGCCTGAAGTGCAACACGAACAATGTTGATCTCTGCCTGCTGTCTGGTAAGAGTCGAGCCTCCCGTCTGTGTGTGAAACCTCAGCTTGGATGACTCATCCTGAGCACCAAATCTCTTTTTCATAATCGTAAACCAGATCCTTCGAGCAGCTCTGAACTTGGAGATTTCCTCAAAGAAATCATTATGGCATGCAAAAAAGAAGGAGATCCTTTGAGAGATTCTGTCTATATCGAGACCTGCCCTTCTTGCCGCCTCGAGGTAGGCGATTGCGTCTCCAAAAGTGAATGCAAGCTCCTGCACTGCAGTTGCGCCTGCTTCCCGTATGTGATAGCCGCTTACGCTGATCATGTTCCACAGCGGCATTTCCTTCTGGCAGAATGAAAAGAGGTCGATTGTGAGTCTGAGAGACTCCTCGGGTGGAAAAATGTAAGTTCCTCTGGCCACATACTCCTTGAGAATGTCGTTTTGCACGGTTCCGGCGAGTTTCTTTGCCGGTACTCCCTGCTTCTCAGCGCACGCTACATACATGGCGAGTATCATGGGCGCGGTTGCATTTATGGTCATCGAGGTACTGACCTTGTCAAGTGGGATCCCATCAAAAAGAATCTGCATATCTTCCAGAGAGTCAATGGCAACGCCGACTCTTCCAACCTCTCCGGCTGCAATTGGGTTGTCGGAGTCGTATCCCATCTGGGTAGGGAGGTCAAACGCAATGCTCAAACCCGTCTGACCATGTTCGAGAAGGAGCTTGAGCCGTTTGTTTGTTTCAAGGGCATCGCCGAATCCGGCATACTGTCTCATCGTCCACAGTTTGCCGCGATACATTGTGGGATGGATTCCTCTCGTGTACGGCGGAGTTCCCGGGAGACCGAGTTTGGCAGCATAATAGCTGGTTTCATCATCCCGGGGGCAATAGAGCGGTTCGACGGGAATGCCTGACGAGGTCAAACGAGGTCCCTGCTCAGAGAGTCCGGGTTTTCTTTGCCAATCCTTTTTTCTCGTCGAGATTTCGTCGTTCAAGTGCCCTCACCTCTTATCCTCTCCCGCAAGCGGGAGAGGAAGAATGGCGTACATTTCACCAATTCTCACTTACTGGCTGGATTGTATCCGAGCATTGGTGACGTAGTCAATCGAGGGATTACGGCACAAAGAGGTCTGAGGTAGGGTCTCCGAAACAAACTCCTTGACTGAGACTGTTTCACAAGATAACAAAATAGGACTTTCAGACACGCTGGAGGAAGACACGGTATGGGTGCAAGTTCGGGAAAGAAGGCTGATGGCAGCAAGATTACTCTCAGCAGACTCAAGAAACTGCCCAAGGTGGAGCTTCACAGGCATCTCGAAGGCTCCGTCAGACCTGAGACGATTTTCGAAATCGGCAGCAGGCTCGGTCTGGAACTTCCCGCATCGACTGCCGCAGAACTGAGGAGGTCCCTTTACATAAAGGAACCAGGGCTTCCTTTCAGAGAAATTCTGGGCAGGTTTGACCTTGCGCAGAGGTGCCTCGCTGGCAGAGAGGAGATTGAACGCATCGCTTTCGAGGTTGCTGAGGACGCGTTCAGAGACAATATCCTCCTCCTTGAGCTCAGGTTCAGTCCGGCCTACGCGGCTCAGGGGCACAGAATTGACTGGAGCACAATGCTGGATGCAGTCCGGGCCGGAGCGGGGAAGGCATCGAGACAATACGGAACAGCCATAGGAATTATTCTCATTTCGTCGCGGGATCTCGGAGTTGAAGCATGCAGAAAAACAGTTGATCTTGCGATTGAAAGCAGAGAGTCTGTTGTGGGGATCGACCTGGCCGGAGAAGAAGAGGGTTGGCCGTGCGAGATGTTTTCCAGAGAATTCATGAGGGCGAAGGAAGCGGGGCTGAAGATAACCGTTCACGCCGGCGAACTCGGCAGCTCCAGGGACATGAGGGATGCGGTAGAGAAACTTGGTGCCGACAGAATCGGACACGGTCTCAAGGCGGCCGATGACGAGGATCTGATGGATTTCCTCGCAGAGAAAGGCGTCACTCTTGAGCTCTGTCCGACAAGCAACATGGTTACAGGTGCAGCGCGGACTCCGGATGAATATCCGCTGAGGAAATTCATTGGAAAAGGCGTGAAAATAACCATAAATGCAGATGATCCCGAGATTTTCGGCATAACTCTGAGCCATGAATACGAGTTTGCGATTCGCACCCTCGGACTCCTGCCGAATGAGGTCAGCGGGACAATCGGAACCGCTCTTGCTTCTTCTTTTGTGAAAGACGAGGATAAGGCACGAGTCAGAACGAAGATTCTGGCCTGAGGTACCTGGCAGGCCTTCGCACACGGTAATTGGCCTGCACTGTTCTCTGGTGCTCTCTCACAAGACCGGGTCGGACGTAACTGGAGGTAATGCTCAGTGAAGGTGAAAATCTCTTTTGGCGAAAGTGTGGCCGGCATCGTGGGTCAGACTGAGCTCGAGATTGATTTCGAAGGCGGGACTCTTGAGGATCTCTTGCGGAAGCTCGGGGAGAAGAATCCGAGAATCGCGGAGGAGATTCTGTCAGAGCAAGACATACCGTGCACGCTAAGCGTGAACGATGAGGTTGTCATTGACCTCAGCCTGAAGATCAACGACGGCGACCGCGTATATATGTTTCTTCCGGTTGCAGGGGGATAAACTGAGGAGTCACTCTCCCCTCACCTCAATCCTCTCCCCAAGGGGGAGAGGAAGAGCAAGGTCGGCATCACTTCCTCGGCGAGAACATATTGCACGTCCCGGAAGAAGAAACTTCGATCCCGAAACACAATCCTAACTTTTCATCATTGGCTTTGGCTTCGAAACTTTCGCAGTTCTTGCAGCTTTTCTTTGGGTCACTTGAAATAGGCTCGTATTTGACTTCCATCCGGTTCACCTCCTCACTTCTTATCCTTAAACAGATCCTTGAATGCTCTCCTCGCAGATTGTTCCTTCTCATACCCTGATCGTGACTTTGGACTCAGGCCTGGAGAGAAGTACTCGCAGAAATTGTCCTTTTCTTTTTCTGAGACCCACTCCGCTTGAGATTCCCTGCACTTATTGTGGGCGGTCTCGCTGCGGAATTCACAGTTGAGGCAGGAGTGGAGCGCTCTCCCGCACTTCGGGCACTCGTCGTCACGCATTACCTTTCTTTCGAAAGTCACAGTTTCACCGCAGAAGTGACAGACGAGTTCTTTCAATTTTCTTCCTCACTCTCTTCAGTCCACAATCCGTCTCCGAGCGATTCCATCTTCTCCTTGAGGATTCTCTCGAAACGCGGCCTGTAGATCAGCTCGAACGCCTCCTCTTTATCCGGGAAGAGCTTCAGGACCTGCTTCTTCGTGGACTCTATGAGGGTCTTCGCTTCGGAGAGGGACATTCTCTCTTGCCTCAGGGTGTTTGTTGTGAGGGCGACTACTGTTCTCAGGTACTTTAGTCGCTTCTCTTCGTCTTTCACCTCGTCATCGCTTGCCATTGCCGAACTCCGTTACCCCCTCACCAGCCTCTCCCCTCGGGGGAGAGGGTCAAAGCCATGGTTCTCCTTGAAACCTCTCCCCATTGGGGAGAGGAGTGAGGTGAGGGGGAATCAAAATGGGCCTCGTCTATTCTTCCGGACCGGCCTTCTGAAGAGCAGTCAGCGCTTCGGACCGGACAACGAGATCTTTCTCCAGGGCGAGCTTCTTGATCGCATCCATCGCCTCAGGCTTGTCCTGATAGTTAGCCAGCATTCTCACAGCGAAAGCCCTCACCAACGGGTCGGTATCTCCCGTGATAGAGATGAGGAAGGCGAAGGCATCATCAGTCTGAGTCTCTCCTATGGCATCTATCAGATGGTATCTCGCAAGCTTGTCGGACTTCTTCTTGAAGGAATTGATCAGGCTTCTTGTCTCTTCGGCTCCGGATTTCGATAGCGCAAAGGATGCTGAATACCTGACGCCGTAGAAACTATCTCCAAGCAAAGGGAGGAGTACCTCAGGCCTGGTCTTCCACTTCAGCTGCCCGAGCGCATATGCTCCTGCCTTTCGCACGAGCTCATTACCGTCAGATAGCGAAGGGAGAAGTACGTCAGCAAACGATGAATCCCCGATTTCACCGATCGCAGATATGGCTGCCTGCCTTACGCGCCAGTTATCATTTGCAACGATGGCGGTGAGCGCCGGCGCACCCCGTTTCTCTTTCATTTCTTCAATGATGAATGCCACCTCTATGAGCGATCTCCAATCCTTGAGCTTGAGGCCCTGAAGCAGATAAGGGATACCGCTTTCCCCCATTTGGAGAAAAATATCCTTTATCGCGTGGCGCTCTGTCGCATCTCGCGTCCCGAGCTTCGAGAAGAGATAGGGGAGAGCTTCCTCTTTTCTTCTCACCATCTCTTCTCTTGCTTCTTTCCTCAGACCCTCAAACTTGGGCTCGCCTGAGGTGGCCCTGTCGAAGAGGTCTTTCATCGGCAGTCCCTGCTGACCTGCAGCAGTAGTCGCCTGGAGACACAGGAGCGCGGCGGGAATCAGACGGCTCAAAGCTCTCCGCAGGGCTGCCGTTGCGCGACAGCGGCTAGAAATCGATTCCAATTCCGTATCTCCCGCTTCGCCATAAGAAGTTGTTCTTCCGCCCGGAGCCTGAATAGAGGTCTTGACCGCTCTCATCGACAAACAATCCGACACTGCCAAAATGCCTCCTGAAATTTCCATAGCCTTGCGTGTTTGACTCCGACCTCACTTCATAGCTGTCGTTCCCTTTCCTATCAAGCAGGATTCCCACCCCGTTTGCGTTGCCGGCGCCTTGAGATAGGTCATAGGCGATGTATCTGTCGTCGCCTTGAAGGTCGATCAGCGTCCCAAGCCCGAGGTCGTGACCGCACCCCTGAGACACGCCCTTGCTGAGATAGGTATCACTTCCTTCTTCATCGAGAAGCACGCCAAGAGAAACATGAATTCCGGCCCCCTGTGCGTACTGATAGGCTGAATAAGTGTCATTTCCTTTTCTGTCTATCAGCGCTCCCAGAGAATACCAGTAACTTCCGCCCTGGCCGAAAATGTCCGAGGAGTAGAAATCATTTCCCTCCAGGTCTGAAAGGATGCCGATTCCCCCCGATGCATCCGGTCTCCATCCATAGGCAAAACCTTGCGAAAGAGTAAGGCTGTGGTCCGAGTATCTGAGTATATCTGTCTGTTCGGGCTGCACCTGATAGGAATCGTTGCCTCCTCTTTCATCGAGAAGGCCGAGGCCTTTCACAAATCCAAAACCCTGACAGTAGAGGGAGCCGAGGTACACGTCATTTCCTCCTAGGTCCTGAAGGATCCCGATTCCAAATGCACCCGATCCTTCGCATGCAGATTCACCAAGATACCTGTCGTTTCCCTTCCTGTCGTGAAGAACCCCGACGCCGAAGAGACCTGAACCGAGTTCCATCGAGCGACCTGAATACAGGTCGTCGCCATCCATATCGATGAGAATACCGACCCCGCCTATCCCCGAAGCGATTGAACCTCCACCTGGCGAAAGATAAGTGTCGCCTCCGCCAAGATCCATCACCAGGGAACCTTGAAAGAGCCCGGGCAGGTGACCCGCCGAAGGAGACGAATCGAACATGTAGGTGTCATCACCACCCAGATCTATGACGCGTGAGAAGTGGCCGGTGTATTTGTTGGGCCCTCTTCCTCCCACGACAAGCTCGAAGTCGAGATCGGGAATTTCAATATGGAGAAGGATTTCACCCTCAATTCGCGGATGTATGATAGGCTTCTTGGGTTTCCTGGCGAGCTCAACAGGACTAAGCGAGGAGAGCATTTGAAGCGCCGATTCTGATGCGAGTGCCAGAGCGTACGAAGCGTCCACCAATGGACCAAGCTTAACCCTTCCCGCTAGGGGCCAGAGTCTAGCGGCCTCTACCTCTGTCGATTCTTCCTGGGCAGTGAGCTCCTCGAAACTCAAGGACTCAACATTCTTTTCCCTTCTGAGGAGGAGAGAGGCTTCACTTATCATTGCTTTTACGTCTTCTTCACCCATGCCGGCAAAAGCGCTGTATATGAGTGGCCCGGTGAGTATTCTCACTCCGGTAAGGATCTTCGCCGCGTTAATGATCTTTGCAGGGAGCTCCGTAGTATCAGGAAATCCAGTCACTTCGCTGGAAAGCTGCGCTATCGTTTTCATTGCCTTGTCTTGTGTGAACCCGGCTTTGATTCCAAGAGCTTTCGCGGCTTTCGCGATTGGTTCCGAGATGAAGCTTCCCTGAACAGATCTCTCCTGCTGGAGCTCAAGTGCCATCGAGTCAGCAACCTGCCACGTCCCATATGGATGCTCAAGAAGCTTCGAGATAAGTTCCAGTCTGAAGGTGTCCGCCGGCTCATAGTCGGATCTGAAGTGGAGGTCAGATGGAGTAAGTTTCGCCGCAAGGAGTGCATACGAAAGAACCGAATCGATTGCAGCATTTTCCGTGCGGAGCGAAGCTGAAGCAGAAACCGGGCCCGCGATGAAACCAAGAGCCATGAGCAGAATAGTGAGAAATCTCAGCCTGGTGAGAGGTGACGCCTTTTCCCTAAGCTGTGCATGATTCTCTTTCATTCTTTGTCTTTCCTACCCCCGGGGAAGGCGGGCTCGTGCGGTGAGAATCTGTCGGGGACCAGTGGCACGGCAAGTTCCCTTGACGCCTGGGTCATGATTTTCGGCTCCAGGTAGTACCTATCGGTTATGCCGAGCTCATTGAGTAAGGGGAGAGGCGCGAGCCGGTAGAAAAGAGTGGCTGCGACTTTGTTCACGCCTGCCCGTGGAATTCTGTAAAAGAGTCCGGTTTTTTTCATCGGCTCAAGTCTGGTATCCATCGCAATCTTCCGGGCAGCCCAGGGAAGTGCCGGGACTTTGCCCGCAGAATCGGCGAGGGTCAACATGAAGACCGAATATCTATCTTCAGCAAGCGGGTTGTCTTTGAAGTTAGACCAGAGAGTTTTTCCGGATTCATCCCTGGCCTCAACTTTGAGGTAAACCATCCTTGTCGGTGGGCCGGTGGGAAGAAGATGCCCCGTGCCGGAGTTCTCAACTTCAACAAAAATGTCCAGGTTCCCGGCAGAATCGGACGTCTTGATTCTGAGAGTTGCGGCAGTCTTGAGCAAGTCTCCTTTTTGAGTTCCTTCAAAATAGTGAAGCCTCTGTTTTCCCTTCGCCCCTTTCTTCATGTGGCAGGATTTGCAGTCGCTTTCCTGATCTGGATAAGGACTCTCAAGCCATTCCGAACGAGTGTCGCAGATTGCGAGGCAGCTGCATCCCGCACGGCCTTCGAAATCAGAAACGGCTCCATGACATCCAAGACAGATCCGGGAACTTGTGAAAAGCCCTGACTTAGTAGTTTTGTGACCTTTGGGTTTTCTGGCATCGCTGGGGCCTCTCTTGAGAGGTCCTGGGTCTCTCACGTAGGGCCAGTATGCGGGCTCGATGCTCATTTCTGAGATAGTATGGCACACGTCGCAGTTTACTCCTTCACTTGTGAGCGGCTGAATCAATTCGGTATCACCATTCAGGTCGGCGACGGGCGCGTGGCACCTGATACAGTACTTCTTTGTCTCGCCCTTCGTATCAAGCACGGCCCGCTCGTAAAGTTTCGCAAACAACGGATTTGTCTTGGGAGCCGATTTGGAATGCATGGATCCTTTCCACTCATTGTAACGGGCAAGGTGACATCTTCTGCACTGCTCGGCCGATTCGTATTGAGGGGCATCTGAGCTGAGTTGTCGCGGAGACGGGGCAAGAAAGCTGCCCGGAAAGAGGAGGATGCTCAAGACAATGAGTCCTGCAAGTTGAACCCGGAGCCTGGTGGACCTCTCTTGAGAAGTTGGCGGAATCGGGAGCTCACAGCTCATCCTTTTCAGGAGCTGCAAAGTTTTCGTCGCAATACGTCTCTTCACTGCCTTGAGTCGAGCGCTCTCCATTTCTGACTCGTCCTTTTTGTCAATTCAATGCTCCCTGCATTGTCCTCGACATGTGAATGAGTGTCAACTGGATACACGATTCGCGCGGGAGCGCAAGCGGTGTGCAGAATGCCTGGCTCTGTTACCAGCCGCCCGCGAACTACGCGCAACCCTGGTCGTTTCTCACGGCCTCGTACCCTACCCTGGGCCAATGAAAAAACTCATTTGCCATTCTATCGGGGAAGTGTATGATAAGGGATGGTTCCTTTCAGCACTGGGATGTCGTGGGTCGGACAAAACGAGATCGCTGCCAAAAAATGACACAGACATCGCACAACATGAGCCCGGGGAAGAAAGCCCACCACACGGCAAAGTGGGCACGCACGATGACGAAGTGGCTAGTCACGTATAGCCGGCGCACGGGAGCCACGTGGAACTTGGTAGATTTCGGGGGCAAGACGAAAGCCGAAGCCCGCGGTATTGTTGATATGATCGCCATTCGAAAGGATCACCGCCACGACGGCCCTGGCCTGAAGCGCGGAGACCTTTTCGAAATCCTCCTGATTCAGACCAAAGGCGGGTCTGCGCGCCGACCTACACGGGACGACCTCGCTCGCCTGTCAAGAGTAGCCAAGCACCACAGGGCAAAAGCTGTCATCTTGGCAGAGTGGCGCCGTGGCGAGAAACTCGATCTCTTCAAGCTTGAAGGAACGCACTGGCAATCGGTGTCACCGCATGAAATTCTCGGTTGACCCAAGAGAAAGGTAAGGCAGCGAACAACGACATTCAGCGGGCGGCCGCTTCTCGGCCGTGGCTGATGCCGAGCGATTGCTGTCGCCAGTGAGTGATTTCGCAAGCCGCCCCAATGTGCCCATTTTGGGGGCCGTCGGTGTATGGCCGCTTGGAATGACCTGGATCTGAATGGTCAGCATGTCAGAATTCTATGCACACAGTGTCGAAGGAAGACCAGCTGGAGAATGGCACCTGCTTCAGGACCATCTGAAACGTACGGCTGAGCTGACCGCATCGTTTGCTGCTGAATTTGGGTGCGGGGAGTGGGGATATCTTGCGGGCCTGTGGCATGATTTAGGAAAGTATTCAAAGGATTTTCAGAGTATGCTCCGCCCCACCGATGGAGCTGATGCGCATATTGAAACGAAACCCGGAAGGGTTGATCACTCAACGGCCGGAGCGGTTCATGCCGTTGAAACGTTCAGTAAACCCGGTCGGATCTTCAGTTATGTTATTGCTGGACACCATGCAGGACTTGCTGACTGGGAGAGCGCTGAAGCCGGTAACAAGAGCCTAATACATCGTCTTCGAAATCCTGACCTTCTGAAGAGAGCCCTTGCATCAAACATACCCCAGGAGATCACAGTACGCTCATTTCCGAAAGAGAAATTCAGAACACCGACAGGTCACGCCCTTTGGATCAGGATGCTCTACTCCTGCCTTGTTGATGCTGACTTTCTCGATACGGAGGCGTTTCTAGAACCAGAGAAGACAAAGATCCGAAAGGGGTACCCTTCTTTGAATGACCTTCTCCCGCTCTTTGAATCATACATGGCTGATAAACAGTCGAAGGCAGATAATACATCAGTCAACCAACTGCGCGCGACAATACTCAACCAATGCATTGCAAAATCGGCACACAGACCTGCAATCTTCACATTGACAGCTCCTACCGGAGGAGGCAAGACGCTTTCATCGGTGGCGTTCGCGCTTAACCATGCTGTGAAGCCCGAGCACGGCAAAAGACGGATAATTTATGTCATCCCGTACACGAGCATCATCGAGCAGACAGCCGAGCAATTCAGAGACATATTCAAAGATGCCGTTGTTGAACATCACAGCAATGTTGATGTGTCGGATGAGAGCAGTGAAAGCGCAAGGAGCAGGCTCGCGTGCGAAAATTGGGACGCACCTATTGTCGTAACTACTTCAGTTCAGTTCTTTGATTCGCTTTTTGCCAATCGCTCAAGCCGCTGTCGAAAACTGCACAACGTTGTAAACAGCGTTGTCGTCCTTGACGAAGTTCAGTTGCTACCGCCTGAATATCTCAATCCAATTCTTCATACGATGAAGGAACTTAATCGGAATTACAACGTGACATTTGTGCTCAGCACGGCGACTCAACCCGCGTTTGGAGCGCAAAAATCGTTTGATTTTCAGTTTGAAGGGTTGGGAGAAACGGTTGAGATAATGGAAAACCCTCTGGCCCTTCATGAGTCACTCAAACGGGTTAAGGTGCATGTGCCGAATGATCTTCTGACGCACTGCACATGGGAAGACCTCGCATCTGAACTCACTCAGCATCCGTCAGTTTTGTGCATAGTAAACAGGAGAGACGATTGCCGGACTCTGTACGAATTGATGCCAGAAGAAGGCGAGAAAACCTTCCATCTCTCGGCGCTTATGTGCGGTGAGCATCGGTCAGAAGTGATTAAACTGATAAAACGGAGACTCAAAGATAAAATGCCAACCCGTGTAATAAGCACCCAACTTGTTGAAGCGGGCGTTGACCTTGATTTCCCAGTTGTATATCGCGCCCTCGCCGGACTTGACTCTATTGCACAGGCGGCTGGAAGGTGCAACAGAGAGGGACTTCTTGGACAAGGGCGGGTCGTGGTTTTTGTTCCAGCGAGCAGATTTCCTCCGGACTTGAAACTGGCGGGTGAGAGCGGCAGGAGACTGCTTGGTGACAAAGGAGATGACCCGCTCGCACCGCATAGATTTGAAGAATTCTTCAAGGAGCTTTACTGGCTTCACGGCGACAGACTTGACAGGTGGAACATACTGAAAGACCTCGGACCTGACACGGAGTTGCGATTTAGTTTTCTCTCGGCTGCTCAGAAATTCAAGTTAATCGACGACTCAAATTATGTTCCGGTAGTAGTCCGCTATGGTGAGGGAGAAGACTTGATTGAGAAACTGACGGAGACGGGCATGGAACGATGGCTGATGAGAAAACTTCAGAGATATGTAGTCAACGTGCATCGCTACGTGTTTGAAAAACTGCACAGGGAGGGCGCTGTCTTAGAGTTGCAGAAAGGGATTCACGCCCAGGGTAACAATGCAATGTACGACTTGGAACTTGGTTTCTGTCCTGACAAATCAATCATTCAGGAACCGGATGAGTTGATGTGTTAAGCGAATCTCCGTCTCCTGCAAGTTTGCACAACGGGAGACCGTGGAAACGAAAGGAGGACGAATGAGAGGTTCACCTGTTAGGAGCAATGACTTCCGTCTGATGGTTTGGGGAAGGAACGCCTGTTTCACCAGACCTGAAATGAAAGTCGAGCGCGTCTCTTATGACATCATGACGCCATCCGCTGCGCGGGGGATGCTTGAGGCGATTCTCTGGAAGCCTGCCATTCGATGGAAGGTAACGCAAATTGACGTGCTGAAGCCGATTAAATGGGAATTGGTACGGAGAAATGAACTCGGTGCAGTAATGTCACCGCGAACAACAGGATTGTTCATTGAGGATCAACGACAGCAGCGTGCAGGGTTGCTGTTGAGAGATGTCGCCTACACAATCCACGCGTATTTCGAACTTACCGACAGGGCCGGCGAGGAAGATACGGTAGTCAAGTTTACCGAAATGTTCGTCCGCAGGGCTGAGAAAGGGCAGTGTTTTCATAGACCCTATCTGGGATGCAGGGAGTTTGCGGCTGACTTCAGGCCAATCTTCAATGGTCAGACTCTTCCGGCTCCTATCTCAGCCAGTCAGGATCTAGGCTGGATGCTCTATGACATAGATTTCAGCGGCGCACAAACGATGCCGCGGTTTTTTAGGGCAAGCCTCGACAAGGGACGAGTGATGATTGACGAAAAGGAGGTGAGACCGTGATCTTGCAGGTGCTAGCGAAATACTATGAAAGGATTCCGAACGTTGCCCAGGAAGGATTTCAGAAGCAGCCCATCTCTTTCGTCATCGTCCTCAAGAAGGATGGCCATTTTGCGGGTCTGCAGGACATACGAGAAGGAGAAGGAAGGAAAAAAAGGGGGCAACCTCGCCTTGTGCCAAAAGCCGTCAAAAGAACAGTTAGGCCTACGGCAAATCTTTTGTGGGACAATCCCGCATATGTGTTTGGACGGGTCAAACCTGACACGAAGAAGGACATCAGAAAACTTGTTCAGAGAGCAAAGGGACAACAAGCTCTATTTCTTGATCGGATCAAGAGTACCTTTTCTGGCAATCTTGCTGACGAAGGTGTTGCCGCTGTCATCAGGTTTCTTGAAACGGCAGAGTGCGAAAAGATCTTTGACCATCCCCTGTGGAGCGAGATTGAAGAAAGCGGAGGAAGTATCTCGTTTCAGCTTGAGGGAGACCTTGAACTGGTTTGCCAGCGTGATGCTGTCAGGAGTGCTGTTATCCGTAACAGTAAAAGTGAAGACTCTGTTGGAACACAGATATGTCTCATCACCGGCAATCACGACACGCCTGCTCGGCTTCATACTGCGATAAAAGGTGTCTGGGGAGCTCAGTCTTCAGGGGCAAACATCGTCTCATTTAATCTTGAGGCTTTTGGTTCTTTTGGCAAGACCCAAGGCTACAATGCGCCTGTCGGCAACAAGGCCGAATTCGCCTATACCACTGCGCTCAACGCCCTCCTCGCGAAAGGGTCTCGCCAACGCATTCAGGTAGGCGATACCAGCACTGTTTTCTGGGCCGAGAAGAAACATCAAATCGAGGACTGGTTTGCGGACATCTTTGGAGAACCCCCGAAAGAAGATTCTGACAAAGACAACGCCGCAATCAAGGCACTCTTCACATCTCCCGAGACTGGCGCAGAATCAGTGCTCGATGACAACACGAAATTCTATGTGCTGGGCTTATCACCGAATGCCTCACGTATTGCTATCCGTTTCTGGTATGCAGGCACTGTCGGGACAGTCGAACAGAACATGAGACAGCACTTCAACGATATCTCCATTCAGCACGGTCGGAGTCAGCCAGCATACCTATCGCTCTTCCGACTGCTCGTTTCGACTTGCGTGCAGAGAAAATCAGAAAACATTCAGCCGAATCTCGCGGGTGATTTCATGAAGGCGATACTTACTGGTACGCCATACCCCCGAACGCTTTTGTCTTCGGCAATGCGGAGGATACGGGCTGAACAAGACGTTACGTATCCGCGGGCATCGCTTATTAAGGCAGTCCTGGTCAGGAATGCACGACATTATCAAAAGGGTGAAAGGAAGGAGGTTGGCATGGCATTGGACTTGAATAACAAAAACATTGGATACCGGCTTGGATGTCTCTTCGCCGTTCTTGAGAAGATTCAGGAGGAGGCGAATCCCGGCATCAACGCCACAATACGAGACCGTTTTTACGGTTCAGCGTCGAGTACACCGGTGATTGTCTTCCCTCACCTCATGAAGCTGAAAAACCATCACCTTGCGAAACTTGAAAACAGAGGACGTGCAGTCAATTTTGAAAAAATTATCGGTGAGATAGTCGACGACATAAAAGACTTCCCTGGCCATCTGAATCTCGACGATCAGGGGAGATTCGCCGTTGGGTACTATCACAGGAGACAGGATTTTTTCAAAAAGAAAGATGCAGATGAGTAACAGCCTAAAGGAGGACAAGAAAATGAGCAAGGCAATCAACAACCGCTGCGATTTTGTACTTTTTTTTGACGTGAAGGACGGCAACCCGAACGGCGATCCAGACGCTGGCAATCTACCTCGTGTTGATCCGGAAACGGGACATGGACTGGTGACAGATGTTTGTCTCAAGAGGAAGGTAAGGAATTATGTGATGCTGTCAAAGTCCGAAGATGAAGGTTTTGATATTTTTGTTAAAGAGAAGGGAATCCTCAATCAGGAAATCGAGAGGTCATATACCTCAAGCGACAAAGTGAAAGAAGCAGTTAGAGCGTGGCAAGTCTGGCGGAAAGACAAGAAGAACCAAGAGCCCGAGAGACATTACGAAGATGTAGCCAAGGAATGGATGTGTGAGAATTACTACGATATCCGTGCTTTTGGTGCTGTCATGTCAACAGGCGATGACAAGGAGGACGAAGAAAGTAAGAGTAAGATTAGAATGACCGCCGGGCAAGTGCGTGGGCCCATCCAGTTGACATTTGCAAGAAGTGTCGATCAGATCGTGACATTGGAACATGGTATCACTCGCATGGCAGTCACAAACGAAAGAGATCTCGAAAAAGAACGTACCATGGGAAGGAAATTCACTGTGCCGTATGGTCTTTATCGTTGCCACGGGTTTGTCTCCGCCCCCTTTGCAGCACAGACGGGATTCAGTGACGATGACCTGAGTCTATTCTGGAAAGCTCTTCTTGAGATGTTTGAGCATGACCATTCCGCTGCGCGCGGGCAGATGGCAACCCGCAAACTAGTTGCATTCAAACATGATTCTGAGTTGGGCAACGCACCTGCTCATAAGTTATTTGATATGGTAAAAGCGGAGGCAAAAACAAAGCCCGTGCGTGATTTTGGCGATTACAGGATTTCCGTGCCTTCTCAATCTGATATGCCGAAAGGGGTGACACTGGAGGTCAAACTGTAGTTGTACACCGAAGACGACTTGATTCAGCTTTCAGCCCTGCAGCATTTTGTATTCTGCGAGCGGCAGTGTGCCCTGATTCACATCGAGCGGGTGTGGAATGAGAATCTGTTCACTGTCGAAGGCAGAATTATGCATGAGCATGTTGATGCGGCAAAAAGGGAAGCCAGAGGCGGAATACGGATTGAGTATGGAGTGCCACTTCGCTCGCTCAGGCTTGGACTTATCGGCAAAGCCGATGCGGTGGAATTTCACAAAGAGGACGATAACTGGATTCCATTCCCAGTGGAGTACAAGCGTGGTAAGCCAAAACCAGATAACTGCGACAAGGTCCAACTCTGCGCACAGGCGTTGTGTCTGGAAGAAATGTTAAACGTTGAAATACCTGAGGGAGCGCTTTTCTATGGGCGGACGCGTCGTAGGTACGTTGTGGCCTTTGACAATGCTCTTAGGACTGAGACTGAGGGCGCTGCAAGAAAACTTCACGCGCTCATTGAATCAGCTGTCACGCCAATGGCGGAGTATTCGGATAAATGCAAACGCTGTTCGCTGCTTGACCAATGTTTGCCAAGAGCAAGCAAGAAGGCGAGCAGCTATTTGATGAAAGCGATTGAGGAAGATTGATGTGACATTTTTCCGGATCCTGCATTGAAATAAGTCGGAAACACGACTGGGGACACAAAATAAAAAGGCACTTGAACACATTATTCGTCACGACACAGGGAGCCTACCTCTCAAAGGACGGAGAAACGGTGGCCGTCAAGGTAGAGGACGACATCCGTTTGCGTACGCCCGTCCACACGCTTGGTGGAATTGTCTGCTTCGGGCAAGTGAGCTGTAGTCCTTTTCTGATGGGCTTTTGTGCAGAGCATGGAGTTTCAATCAGCTTTCTAACGGAGACAGGGAATTTCCTCGCAAAGGTTCAAGGTCCGGTTTCCGGCAACGTCTTGTTGAGGCGCGAGCAATATCGCCAGGCGGATGATGCGAAGTCTTCGGTGGAGATTGCTAAAGCTGTATTGACCGGAAAGATCGCAAATTGCCGAGCGGTACTTTCGCGCGCATTGAGGGATCATGCGGAGAAAATAGATTTCGAAGCTGTCTCCCTGGCAGTCAATAGACTTAGCGGTGCTTTGACCAAACTTCATTCTGAGTCCGACATCGAGGTCATTCGCGGGATAGAAGGGGAGTCTGCGAATATCTATTTCAATGTCTTCGATCATCTGATTACTGCGCAGAAAGATGATTTCAAATTTTCTGTTCGCAATCGGCGTCCTCCCTTGGACAAAGTGAATTGTTTGTTGTCATTCCTCTACACGATCGTAATGCACGACACCCGCTCAGCTCTTGAGACAGTTGGACTTGATCCGGCCGTGGGCTATTTGCACAGGGATCGTCCTGGAAGATATGGACTTGCTCTGGATTTGATGGAGGAATTTCGTCCGGTTTTTGCTGATCGCGTGGCACTTTCACTGATCAATCTTGGCCAGGTGCAAGGGAAGGGTTTCGACAAAAAAGAGTCCGGAGCTGTTTGGATGGACGATGAGACCAGAAAGGCCGTCCTCGTTACTTATCAAAAACGGAAACAAGACGAGATAATCCACCCATTTCTCAAAGAAAAAGTGACAATCGGGCTACTTTTCCACACCCAAGCCTTGTTGTTCGCACGGCATCTGCGAGGCGACATGGACGCTTACCCACCGTTCATATGGAAGTGAGGGAAGCCGAATGTTTGTGATCGTCAGTTATGATGTGTCAACGGAAGGAGCTGCTGGGCGGCGCAGGCTGCGCAGGGTTGCAAAGGCGTGTCAGGATTACGGACAGAGGGTCCAGTACTCGATCTTTGAGTTCATTGTTGACCCAGCGCAATGGACTGTTTTGCGGCAGAGGTTGGTCAAGGAGATTGATGATGAGAAAGACAGCCTGAGATTTTACTATCTCGGCTCTAACTGGAAGCGGCGGATTGAACATGTGGGGGCCAAGAAGTCGTTTGATCAGGAGGGCCCGTTGGTTGTTTAGGCGTGATTGCGAACCTGTAGCTGCAGTGAATTCCCCGGAAGGTTCGCAGGCTGTAGAACAGCTTGGTAAACATGAGCATAGGCAAAATGTTGGGCGGCGACGTTAAGATTCATGCAGTGAAAAAGGGGTTATTCGCTGAAAGTCGCGGTTTGCCTCTTTAGTTCCATGAAGTTACAAGGTGATAGTCGCTCCCCGCGCGGGAGCGTGGATTGAAACTCGACAGCAGGTGGCATACGACCCTTGAGCTCATGGTCGCTCCCCGCGCGGGAGCGTGGATTGAAACATCAGACCACAGAGATCGTACCTTCATGCTCTTGGTCGCTCCCCGCGCGGGAGCGTGGATTGAAACCCTTGACACCCGTTGAGTGC
The DNA here is from genome assembly GCA_030017955.1 of Candidatus Eisenbacteria bacterium. Taxonomy (NCBI): domain Bacteria; phylum Candidatus Eiseniibacteriota; species Candidatus Eiseniibacteriota bacterium. The sequence goes on along the minus strand of JASEGR010000034.1, from coordinate 12,887 downwards.
GTGATAATGTGATGTCGCTCCTCACGCGGGGGCGTGGATTGAAACGAATCGCCGGTGGTAGGGTTATGTCAGGATTGTGCTGGAAGAAAAGTGACTCTGAGGAAGTCGTTTGAGAGGAGGTGAAGAAAATGCCGTGCGGAAGCAAGACCACTAAAGCGAACTATAAATGCGGCAGTTGTGGTGCAAAGTCAGTCACAAAGAAGAATTGCTGCGGAAAGCCAATGAAGAAGGTTGCGAAGAAGTAGTTTCCTGCCGCCAGCATGGAGCCCCAGGGCATATTCCTGTCTTGGGGCTCTTTCATTCACAGCGACATCTCATATATGCTGACAATGTCCTTCACTGAAAGTCGCTTCGCTCCCCCGAGGAATCCATCCCGGCCGTAAATCCTCACTGCATCTTCTGCCATCCTGGTGAATTTCGAGCTGTCTATTCCAATATCCTTAAGCCTCCATGCAGAGCCGTTTTGCTTTATCCATTTTCTCACGGCCTTGACGGTCTCAAGAGCAATATCAAGGTCTTTCTTCTTGGCTGAACCGATTCCAAAGACTCTCCTGCCGAGCTGGGCAAATTTCCTGGGTCTTGCCCGGCAACAGTACTCCATCCAATTCGGAAGAATAATCCCGAGGCCGGCGCCGTGGCTTATGTCGTAGTGTGCGCTTAATGAATGTTGAATGCAGTGCACTGGGAATGCGCCTTCTCTGCCGGCGCTTGGGAATCCGCAAAGCGCGATTGCGGAGCACCAGGACAAGTTTGCTCTCGCATCCAGATTCTTCGGATTCGTTACGCACAGCGGGAGGTTCTCCATTACTGTGAGAATGAGACCTTCAGTTACTCTGTCCTGAAAGGGGGCCTCAGCCGTTCCATTCAAATAGGATTCGAGAACGTGAACGATGATGTCGATCCCGCCGTCCCTGGCGTACTCCTCGTTGACGGTAAACGTGAGCTCCGGATCAACTATCGAGATTCTTGGAAAAAGGCATTCGCCTCCGATTATTGCCTTCTCCTTTGTCTCCCAGTTAGTGATCACGCCGCCTGAGTCTGCCTCGCTCCCGGTCGCGGCAAGTGTGGGGACCAGGATGATTGGAAGTGCTTTCTCGGGCCTTATGTACGGTTTCTCTTTTCCTGTCCTTATGTACCTCCAGATGTCTCCCGGGTCGAGAGCGGCAACAGCAATGGCTTTTGCCGCGTCCATCGGACTTCCGCCCCCGAGGCCAATCACCATTTCCACTTTCTTCTCGTGAGCAAGAATCCCCGCCTCATTTACCGTTGACGTCCTTGGATTAGGTTCGATTTTGTCGAAAACGATTGCCTCAACGCCTTCCTTCTTCAACAACGAAAGCACTTTCTTGAGGAGGCCCGTTTCCTTGGTGCTCTTCCTGCCGGTGACAACTATTGCCTTCTTGCCAAGCGTTCTTGCCTCTTCCCCGATTCTCCCGATCTCGCCGGCACCAAAGATTATTCTTGTTGGCAGATAGAATTCAAAGTTATCCATGCCGATCATTTTGCCTCAACCATGCCCCTGTTTCAATCGAAATCGGCCAGGCCTGAGGGAGCCTTTTGTCCAATCCGGCCCGTCATCGCTTCTACTGTTTTCCTTGCGTGCGAAAGAACGAAGGATTAGCATACTCGCGAGGGAACATCGCATGAACATTGTGCTCACAATTGGCGGCTCGGATCCCAGCAGTGGGGCTGGAATTCAGTCTGATATCAAAACATTCCAGTCTCTTGGCACCTACGGAGTCTCTGTCATCACAGCAATAACCTCCCAGAATGCGTCCAGTTTCATGGACTTTGTTCCGGTAGGCAGGAAGGTTATCCGCTCTCAGTTCCAGTCAGTCATCAGCGGTTTCAGTTTGAGTGCCGCGAAGACCGGCATGCTGGGAACCGCCGAAATCATTGAAGAAATCGCCGAGCTTCTTCATGGGGACCCGGCTTTCCCGCTTGTCATAGATCCGGTGATATTTTCCGGGACGGGAGCAAGGCTTCTCGATGAGAAAGCCCTCTACCCTCTCAAGAAACTTCTTGTCCCGATCTCATCTCTCGTGAGTCCAAATCTCCATGAAGCGGCAATCCTTTCCGGAAGAGAAGTCTCTGACAGGAGACAGATGGCGGACGCTGCTAAGGCAATCTTTGATCTTGGAGCGAAGGCGGTGGTTGTAAAAGGCGGTCATCTCGAGGATGATGCAGTTGACATCTTCTTTGATGGAAGAATGGTTGTTCCGCTGACCGGGAAGAGAGTGCCGGTGAAGAATGTTCATGGGACCGGGTGCGTTTTTTCTGCCGCGGCGGCCTCGTTCCTCGCCTCGGGTGATGACACTCTATCCTCGGTCAAGAAGGCAAAGAAGTTTGCCCTCAGGACCATCATCGGGAGTTTCGAGTCGGGAACAGGGGCCAGGCTTCCAGCGCACCCCATTGGGCATCAAAGATAGCGGGTGGTTGTCGCCCAGACGCGATCGAGAAGCCCAATTCTCCCTTTCGCAGCAGAATTGCCTTTCCGCCCCAGATCAAAGGGTGTCCTGATGCGGCCCGAAGCAGCTGTTTCCCTGCTCTTGACAAAGGAAATGCTTTTGAGAATACTGACGCACGGTACGGATTTCCGGGATGTGCGGGGCTCAAGTAGAACATCTCCACCGTTTTTGAGTTTGACTCTGATCGGGAAAGGAGAGTGAACGGAGTGGCAAGGAAAAAAGCCGGAAGGAAGCCGCGGAGGAAAGCTGCGGGTAAGAAGAAAATCGTGAAGAAGATCAGGAGAAAGAAAGTGAGCCGGAGGAAGCCGGCGAGAAAGAGAGCTCCCAAAAGAAAAGCTGCCAGGAGGAAAGTTGCGCGCAAGAAGGTTGTGAGGAAGAGAGCTCCCAGGAAGAAGGCTGCGAAGAAGAAAGTCGCAAAGAAAAGGCCGGCCAAGAAGACAAAGAAGAGGATGGCAAAACCGGTTGCGAGGAAAGCGTCCGTGAAGAGAGAGGTGGCTCCTGGAGTCTTGACGGAGGAGACACCTCCACCGTCACTGATGGAGCCGGACATTACTGAGGATCTGCCACCTTTGACCGACGCGGACGACTATCCGGAGTGGTAGGCTTTTTGGGAAATCTCTGAGAAAAGGTCTTGATTTCGGAAGTTTTCCCCTGTAATATTCGTTGAGTTTTTGGGAAGCTACGGTGTGGATTACTGCCCGGTTTGATCCGGGAAGGGACCAGCGCCTGCCACGACATCAGATCCCATGGGCCTACGATACGTGTTTGAACCTTGGGGATGAGTGGGGGAGTCAAACGGAGGGAAGAGAAGATGGCAATGGTGATTCTTGAGGAGTGTATCGCGTGTGATGCATGCAAGCCTGACTGTCCAACCCAGGCAATCGCTGAAGGAAATCCTTATGTGATTGACCCTGAGAAGTGCAATGAATGCGCAGATACGGGCGGCAACGCTCAATGTGTTGAGATTTGCCCCGTGGATTGCATAATAAAGAAGGAATAAGGTCCCGCAGCACGAGCTCCCTCTCCCCGAACAGGGGAGGGGGTTTTTTTAATCGGGGACACCCATAACCGTGGGTGTCCCCGAACTACGCTAGAACTTGACCTCGAAATGAGTGAAGACTTGGTGGGTCTTCTCAAGGGCGATTCCATGCGAATCCTTGAGAAATGGCTCAGTCACGCTCCTGTTCTTTTGGGAAATGCTCACTCCCTGATAGTCAAACGCGCATCTCACGTTCTTTGCCATCTGCCGCGAAACACCCAGGAACATTCTCGTCCTGGCATTGTCTCCGCCGTTCTTACCCATGTTGGGATCCCACGAATCAAAGCGAGTGAAAAACGTGCAGTCCTTCGTCTGTCCTCCGCAGCCCGGAGAGAATGAGAAGCAGAGTGAGTATCCTCTGGCGCTGACATCGCCGGTTGAGCTCTCGTTTGATGTATTGTTCAATTCAAAGCCGAGATTGAAAGACGGGCGCAGGTAGCCTGCTCCAACGTTCCATACGTCCCTTCGGTAATCCTTTCCCGAAGCCCTCGAATACCCCTTCCTCAAGTATCCCTGTACCGTGAAGAATTTCCACATTGGGTTCTTGTTTGCGGGCAAAAGCTGGACAAGCGCCGAAATGTCCTTGTACTTGTTATCTTCCCGCCTAGCGTATGACGGTCCGTTTTGAGCCTGAATCTGGACGCTGCCAAATCCCCGGGGCAGATCCCTCAAGAGAGAAACTCCCAGGTCCGCAGGGGACAGCCCGCCATCCAAATCAATTTGAACTCTTTCGACAAATCTGTAACCCCAAAATGCTTCTGACTTTCCCGTCAAGGCCTCAGGCTGCATGCCAAAACGGATTGTGGTGTTGGGAAGGATATTTGTGATGTCAAGATAGGCGAACTTCATCCTTACTCCCCAACCTTCGTAGTAACGAGGGATGGTCAGGGCAATGGTCGTGTCACTGTAGCCGGGGCGCTGCACTTTGAAGCTAACCTGGTCGGCACTGGTTTTCGAATAGACATCGGTTGTGGCCCTGAGTTTTACGTTTGGGGTGATTTTGGAGCCAAAATCGAAGTACGCTCTTTGAACGTCAAACTCACCATAGGACTTGCCATATCCCAAATCGGTCAAGTCCAACCGGAAGTTGGTGAAGAGCTGACCACCTGCGGTGACCCCGGCGTGGGCAGCCGAAGCGGAAGCAAGACAGGCAATAGCCAGCAGGACACTGAAAACCAGACTTCTGCTCATACAAGCACCCCCAATCTTGTTATGGGTGAAACTGTGCGAATACGATAGTTTCGGATCCCCCTCACCCTCCCCTCACCTTGATCCTCTCCCCGGAAGGGAGAGGGAAGGGTGAGGGGGTCTTCAAAAACTGTGCTTCAACAAAATCCGACAAAAGCTTGATCTCGTGTCTTTCAAACTTCTTGGAGCTCCACTTCACGCCGCAACGATACCGGAAATGTATTTTCGATGAAGGGCCAGAAAAAGTGATGCGCGGTGTTTTCTCCTTTCTGTACCCCTCTGCAATCACGATGTCGAGATCATTGAGATACCTGGCGGCTAGTTTGTCAAGCTGTCTTGATGTGCCGCGGACCATGAGAACGTGGGATCTCGGTCCGGTAAGGACAACTTTCTCGGCTCCTGCCCGGCTGTGCCTCCAGCTATCCTTCCCCTTCTTGTCCAGGTGGTATCCATGAGCCGTATGCTTCACCGTGCCGACCCTGTATCCTCTCTTTGTCAGGTTGCGGACGACCTTCTCTATCAGGGATGTCTTGCCCGACCCGCTTGGACCACAGACCAGTATAACCGGAGGGGTCGATCCTCCAGTCTTCCGCTTCCTCCGGCCAGTGTTTTTGTTGTGGCTGCCCGGGGATTTCATTTCAACCGAATCATGATTCGAGCTCTTCCGCAAGCTCAACCGCCTCAGCCAGGAAGGATGCTTCATCGGGCGAGAGATAACCTGATTCCGTCAGGAAAGCCTTGACAAGCTTGAGAGGTATTTCTTCGAAGCAGATGTTCTTAACGCTCACGTTCGGGAGTGCGAAATTCACAATCTCACCCGGATCTCTTTCTTCGATTCTGAGAAGAGGAGTCCTTGCTGAGATGAACTTGCTTGTCTCGCAAAGGCAATAGACCGGCACATTATGTTCTCTGGCAACCAGGCAAATCGGGTAGGTGCCGGCTTTGTTTATGAAACTCCTCTCCGTCACAGCATCACACCCGATGAGGAGAATATCCGAGCGCGATAGAAAGACTGGGAGAACCGAATCCGTAACGAGAATGGTATCGATTCCCGAGTTTGAGAGCTTTTTCGCCAGAAGTATCCCCTCAAACACCGGTCTTCCCTCGGAGAGAACGACACGCACCCTCTTCCCCTCCTCTCTTGCTTTGATAAGGCTCCTCTCGACAAGGGAACTCCTTGAAAAGGTTGAGATCACCATTCCATCCGAGATAAGATCACTGGCCAGCGCGGTTATCTTTCGTGCACTCAGTTCAGCCGTCTTTGTATTGTCATCAAGGAAAGCCAGGAGATGAATCCTTGCTTCATCCAGTGAGGCACTCTCTCTTGTCAAGAGGGCACTCTTGTGGACAACCATGCTTGCGAGATTGAGGAGTGACGCGAAGGAAGGCTCTCGTGCTGCCAGCTCTCTGGCAGAGTGAATAAGCTCTTTCGACAGGGCTTCACAGGTGTCGGCCTTGGAGTTCTTGATCAGGTCGGCAAAGAACCGGATGGAGTCAAGCGTAATCTCTGATGCCCCGGAGATTCGATCTTTTCCAGGCCGGTTCACTTAGATTGGCTCGTTGCTGGGGAGAGGGACACTACCTCTTCAAGTTGTCTTGGGTCTCCCCCGGTGCTTTCTGAGCATGGGAAGCAGGGCTGGCCCTTGATGATTCTCCCGAATGAGTCGGCGCCGTCTTCTTACCTTCCAGATTATCGTTTATTCGCCCGGCAAGAGATGTCGCATCATAGGCGCTGCTCAGCTGACAGAGGATATAGCCGGAAAGACCAATCATCCTACCAATCGAGGTCACAGGATCTCCAAGATAACTGGAAAAAGCGATCACAGTTACTGAGCTGAGCGCAGCCATGAAGAATCCGTCCGATGTTCCAATATCGGTGTTGTAGGCATGGCCCAGGCCAGGCACGAGGAGGGAAGCAACGCCTGCAAGTCCTGCATTTCGAGGAGGAATCAGGGGCTTGAGCCGAGTCCTCTGGTAAGAAGCGTCCTCGTCAGAGGTGACCAAGACGATCGAAAGAGATTCCTGAACCCCGGCGTACACCCAGATCGACTCGGCAGGGACCATCCACGAAAGTGCCGTACTGTCGAGGCCAAGCTGTTCAAAAGGACTCACTGGAGGAGCCGGCGCAGGAGCCCCGTACGAGACACAAGGAAGAACCGAAAAAGCAACAAGAAAGGCACAGACAGAGAGCAGTTTCTTCATGGTTTGATCTCCGTGAAACCAGTCAGGGAGCTCAGGGTTCCCTAGAGTGATGGTAGCGACAACAAAAAGGTATTCTAGACATCGTGGAGACTCGTGTCAAGCAACCGGATTGACTCATAATAAAAGTACTCGAAATGGGTTCGTTGCCTCAAAAATAAAAAGTATTCGAAATGTATCTGGCGTAACCTCTGAGGGCCGCGTGGAGGAGCCGATGCCGGCTGTAGCTCCGGATTGGCGGATGTGGAGAACCTTGACAATGATGGCAGTGCTTTGATGTACTCCTCGTGAGATGATGAAAAAGCTGCTCGTAACCACGGGAATATGTACCTTTGTTCTTCTTTGCCTGATTGCAACCGGCTTCTGCGCTGTTGATAAGCCCGTGGCGACCAGAGAGGAGCTATCAGGTTCGGTAGGCCGTGCTGTCTCTCTGAAGACTCTGCAGGATAAGGTTGAGGCTTGTGCGACAAAGAGAACGTGCCCGGATGAATATCTTCAGTTGTGCGGTATCAAGAAAATCCTGGGATACGTGTTAGATGGAACCAACAAGGATATCATCCTGATTGGACAAACTGACCGGACGTCTCCTCCGCTTTATCTCGAAGACTTCGTGGTCGCTCTCAGAAATACGTGGTTTCTCTATGCTACGAAACAGGGCAACACCCGTTACTATTCGGCGCCCGGCTGCTCGATAGACCCAGACCCGAGAGTGCTGAACGAGCTCCAGCAAATGGCCGGCAAGATAGGGAGCAGTCCGGATCTTGCTTCGGTGAGGGAGAACTTCAAAGAGTGGCAGGGGATATGCCGCCAGCCGCAGCAAGTAAGGGTCCTGGGTATTCCCCATGACACCAGGTTCGCCAAGGTCATGGTAGAAGCAGACTACTACATGAAGAGACTTGTGGATGGTTCCGTTGACCTTGGAATCCCCGGATTCGAGAGCCTCTCCGGCATGACCCTGAATGTTCTTCGCGAAGACAGCAGGAATAGCAGGCCGATGTCGGTCCCGCTATCGTTCCTCAACAGGTTCTGGTTCTATCCCGGCGAGAGCAGCTTCACACAGGACAAGGGGGTGACATACATCAACAAGTTTGAAGTAGGACTCCTCAGTGAAGAAGAGTTTCTTACCGAAAGGGGAGAAGTGGCGGGGACCGGAAAACCAAATCCGCTGGCCGGAAAGTTTGCCAAGAACTTCTCGGAACAATATGCGGCGATTGCTGGAATGAAGCCGATCTACGCTGAACTCGAAGGGCTGTTCCGATTTGTGGCTCTCACGAAAATCATGAAGGAGAAAGATGCGATTACAGAGTCGGGAATGAATCTCGACTATCTGATGAACAACTATCCTGTAAGCGGCGCTCAGGTCGACGAGACTCTTCCGGGCATTCAGAACATGAAGGAGTTCAGTGATACAACCTGGACCAAGGATGGATACATCACACACTATGTGTGGCTGCCGACCTGCGGGGGAGTATCCATCGATGCGAAGATCCAGGGCAAAGATATCGTCTGGGACAAAACGGGAAGACTTCTTGAAATCCGAAAGAACGTGCTAAGTGCCAGACGAACCTCCGACGCAGTTTCCTGGGACTTCCCTGCGGTCCGGAAGCTCAGAACCCTCGAGTGAACACATCGGGATCGGATGAGAATCCGTCCCGCATGCTGACGCCTCCCAACGCGTGCCGGCCCGATGGATGTCAGTCCTTTGTTATGCCCTTCCTGGGTATGCTCAGACTGCGTTCTGGTTGTTCAAGCTGAGTGCGGAAACTTTTGGGGAGGAATGGATAGACGGCCTTTGAGCTTGTGAGAATCCTTGATGAAAGCTTTGAATCTGAGATCAACTTCTGAGTGTTGGCGACCGGGAATTTCAGAAGAACAGCGAGGATGATACCGGAGATGAAAACAGATCTTGCGAAGCCAAGAACCCCGCCGGCAAGGGTATTGAGACATCCAAGAGGAACAGCCGGGATCCCCTTGGTGAGAAGTTTCAAGAATCTTCCAACAATCACGAGGCTTACGATGAAAATCACAAAGAACGCAATAACCTCGCCCCAATTCCCAGGAATTCTTCTTGGAACAAATGGTTCCACCAGGGAATATGCCCTCGGAGAGAAAAAAATAGCTATCAAGGCGGCCACGATTCCGCCAATCTCGACAAGGAAGCCGCGAACGAGCCCCCTTATTGCACTGAAGCCAATGTAGATAAGAAGAACCCAGTCAAGAATATTGAATTGCATCAGATACTCACCCAATGCAGTTTGAAAGCCGGAATAGAATCACGGACTTCGCCAAGAAAGCCTTGAGACGGTCCGCGCGCTACTTCGCCTGGCGAAAAATCTCAACGAGATCATCCTCGATGGTTGTCTTGGGTGTCTCGACTATCCTCCCAACCTCTCTGTTTCCCTGATAGACTATGAACGTCGGGACTCTCTTTATGTCTTTCCCTTTCTCTTTTCCCGAAGGGGTCGTCATCTTCCTATCGACGCCGATATACCTGGCGTTGATGAGAGGATTCGAGACTTTTTCAAGGAGTTTGATCAGCTTCGGAACATGTTTCTCACTGTCCGGGCACCATGTTCCGAGATATGCCTCGATCACGGTCGGAGTTTTCACCGCACTGAGGAACGAAACTGCTTTCTCGCTCGGTTTGTATTGATCGTAGGAGTCGCTGAACGCCCTGTTGATATCCAGAATTGGGCGGGGTTTGAGCGTTTCCACAAGCACCACCTCTTCTTCTTTCTTTCCCATACTTTCCTTTATCTCTCTCGCCTCCTTTGAATTTGGTGCTGCCGCGAGGACTATCTTGTAGTATCCAACCGCATCAAACTCTCTTCCGAGCTTCATCCTCAATATGTCTCCGATCTTCTTGTAGATATCAAACCTGCGCGAGTCGAGTTTGATCACCCCTTTGTAAGCATCGACTGCGTCTTCGTACCGATTTGTTTCCTCGTACAGTTTGCCCAGTTCTTCACGTGGAGTCGTGGCAAGACTGTCGAGCTGGATTGCCTTCCGGAAACTCCTCACGGCATCGTCAACCTTTCCCGTTTCAGCAAAAGTCTTTCCGAGTTCGAGAACAAGTTCCGGATTCCGGGGCTCCGACTTCACTGCCTCGGCCAGGAGATTGGCTGCTTCGTTAGGCATTTTGTTCGCCCTGTAGACGAGCGCCGCCTCCTTCAGCAGCTTGGCATTTCTTGGCTCTTTCTTAAGGAGTAGAAGATATTCAGATATGCTTTGGTCGTATTTCTTCTCAGCTGCCAGTGCCCTTGCCTTTTTCAAATCTTGAGCGGCGGCAGGAGCGAAGAGAAGAACAGAGAAAACGAATAGCAGAGACAAGAGGACTGCTGCTCGCCGCCAGAACACATAACTCAGCATGTTTTGGACCCTCCTTTGGCTTTCACTTTTCTGAATAGGCTATCTCCCCGCCGATGATGACCAGTTTTGCTCTGGTCTTTAGAGCAAGCGGGTCACCGTCAAACACGACGAGGTCTGCATCTTTACCCGGCTCAATGCTTCCCACCCTGCTTTGAACGCCCAGAATTTCGGCGGCATCAATCGTAAGTGCGCGAAGGGCAGCATTCCGGTCAAGTCCGTTGGCGACCGCAAATGCCGCTTCGATTGGAAGCGATTCAACCGAATGACTCGATCCGGTCTGAAAAGCAATCTTGACACCTTTCTGATTCAAGATAGCCGCGTTCTTCAATGAAGCGTTGAGTTTCTCCATGCTTGAAGGCGCTGTTCTCACCGGGCCAACGATCACGGGTATTTTCCTGGCGGCGATTTCGTCAGCTATGAGATGTGCCTCAGTAGCGCGGCTGAGGATGAGCTTGAGATTAAGCTCGGATGCAAGTCTCATGGCCGTGGCGATATCACTTGCCCTGTGGCAGTCAACGACCAGAGGCATCTCGCCCGATAGAACTCCACGAAGAGACTCCATCTCCATATCTTTTTCCGAGTCCCTGAATTCTCTGTCCAGTTTCTTCTCCTGGAAGTTCTTCATTCTTGCCACGTAGGCCTGCGCCCTGAGCAGTGCATCTCTCAGGACTGATGCTTCCCCCATTCTGGTCGAAGGTTTTCTCCCTTTCTTGGAATAGATTCCTTTCGGCCGCTCACCGATTGATGCCTGCATTCCACAAGAAGATTTGACAAGCATCTTGTCAACAATGTTTCCATTGAGTTTGAGAAAAGCGCCTTGCCCGCCCACGACATTGTCGTCGCCTGGACAAATGAAGGCCGAGGTCACGCCCCCCTTCCTTGCGTCTTCGAAAGACTTGTCAGCGGGATTTATCCCATCCTCGGCTCTGAGAGACGGGGTGATCGGATCGGTTGACTCATCAAGGTCGACGATTGAGGGCACCGTCGAAAGGCCGACGAGTCCGATGTAGCAGTGCGCATCAATCATGCCGGGCATAAGCGTCCCGTCCGGAAACTCGAACACCTTCGCATCAGGAGGTGCCTTGACCGAGTCCCAGCTCGCAGTGGAGACAATCTTGCCGTCCTTTATGATTACAGCGGCCCTGGAGATCGCGCCATTGGTCATTGTCATGACAGTCCCTGCTTTTATCACCAGCGAAGCCGGGAACGCGGACCCCGATGAGAAGACAGAGAGTATGAGAGAGAAAGCAAGGATGAGAAAGACAAAACTGAATCCGGACTTTCTGGACATAAGATAGATTCCTCCTTTAGTCAGCCTCATAAGCAAGGTTTCCGTTGACATAAACTCTTTCCACGCGGCTTTGAATATCGAAGGGGTCGCCGCTAAGAACTACGACATCTGCATCTTTCCCTTTTTCCAGACTTCCGATCTGCTTGTCCAGCCTCAGGATCTCGGCGGCGTTTATCGTGATTGCTTTAAGAGCTTCCTGGGCTGGCAGTCCATATTTTTCCGCGATTGCCGCTGAGTAAAGAAGATATCTGTCCTCGATAGCAGGATGGTCGTTATGTATTGCAACTTTCACCCCTGCCTTGTAGAGAAATGCGGCGTTCTCCAGTACCATGTCCTGATTCTCCTGCTTGCCGCCTCCGCCAAGAGTAGCAAAGACCGTGACAGGAACCTTCCGCTTGGCTATTTCGTCGGCAACGTTGTATCCTTCGGTGCAGTGTATCAGCATCTGCAGGTCAAACTTGAACTCATCAGAGAGCCGGAAGATAGTCATTATGTCATCTGCCCTGTGGCAATGCACCTGGACCGGAATTTCTCTACGCAGGACCTTGACAAGAGCTTCGAGCGCAAGGTCCTTGTCCGGCGGAGCTTCACTTTTGTCACTTTTTACCCAGGTTTCCCACTTTCTCGTGTAGTTGTTCGCTTTGGTGAATGCTTCGCGCAGAGTCGCCGCAACACCCATCCTTGATTCGGGCTGCTGATTCCGGTGACCGTAGACCCTCTTCGGGTTTTCACCGAAGGCCATCTTCATGGCGGAACTGTTCGGGATGAGCATTTCTTCTGCTGTTTTCCCCCAAAGCTTGAACGCAGCTCCCTGCCCGCCGATAACGTTCGCGCTTCCGGGAACACAGAATACGGTTGTAACACCGCCGGAGAGCGCAAGCTTGATGGCGGGATCTTTAGAATTGAATGCGTCAATCACCCTGAGCTGCGGAGTTATCGGGTCGGTCGCTTCGTTCCCCTCGCTGTTTGCCTCGATTTCAGGATAACTGTAAAGGCCCAGGTGTGAATGCGTTTCGACCAGTCCGGGGATCACCACTCTTCCTGTTCCGTCAACAACCTCAACATCTTTTGACAGCTTGAGGTCGTTCCCGATATCTTTTATCTTCCCGTTTTGAAAGATTATCGTGCCATTCACGATGATACCCTTTGTCACCGTGTAGATTGTGGCTCCCTTCACTGCGATCGGTCTCTCCTGTGCGAAGACTGAGGAAGCCACAAAGAATATGAGCAGAAAGACAATTCGAATGAAGATCATCTTGTCAAAACCTCCTTTTACTCCTCTCCCCAAGGGGGGAGAGGTGGGTGAGGGGGTCCTTTGAGTCGCATGACTGCC
>JASEGR010000033.1:20669-31766 GCA_030017955.1 Candidatus Eisenbacteria bacterium | reverse complement strand
TCAGCATACAGCAGGCACGTCTATATGTCAAGATATTAATGACGCACTACACTAGCTAGAATATGAAAGTACAGATACCGCTTATAATATCATTCATAGTTGGCATAGCGCTCATCATCGCCATCTTTGTACCTCATGACCCGTTCCACAGCATGAATGAGACCTTCTCAATCTACTTTGACCTCATTGCTGTGTTCGCATTCATACTGGGGGGCGGTAACCTCCTCAAGGTTCATGGTGACAAGATCTACCGGCGTGCGAAAGATTGGAAATACAGCATTGTGACGGCCGCCGGATTCATCATAATGCTTGTCGTAGGAGCGTTGAAGCTTGGCGGTCCTCCGGGATTCACCGGCGATGTGACTGCTGAGGGAAGCTGGTTCAAGTTCATGTACGACTCATTATTTGTTCCGCTTCAATCGACTATGTTCTCACTCCTCGCGTTCTTTGTGGCATCTGCTTCGTACAGGGCATTTCGCGCAAAGACAAGAGAGGCGACGCTTCTACTAATTGCGGCTTTCATCATTCTGGTTGGCAGAACGCCGCTCGGACATTATCTCACCGGGTGGCTGCCGCCACCGCTGCAGTTCTTGCATATACCCAATGTCAGCAACTGGATTCTTTCGTTTCCGAATATGGCGGGTCAGCGGGCGATTATGATTGGAATTTCTCTTGGGATAATTGCAACCTCGTTGAAGATGATTCTCGGGATCGAACGCTCGTACTTGGGCGGGGAAAGCAAGTAGGAAGAGCGGAGAGGAAAACAGACTACGGATACGGAAATGACAGACGAGAAACCAGAAGAAACCCAAAAGAAGCGCGACATAATTAAGATCATGAATACGATAGACAGGCGGATAATCTTCCTGCTGATAGCGCTCGCCATCATCCTCCCGCTTGTGTTCCACCTTGTCTTCACCGTACGTGCCTCTCCTATCGTTGAGGCGATTTTTGACAAAGTTGAGAGCCTCCCGCCAGGCTCAAAGGTCATTCTCAGTTTTGACTACGGCCCGAGCACTGTGCCTGAGAATCAGCCTATGGCTGAGGCGGTTGCGCGGCACGTGCTTCACAAAGATCTTAAGCTCTACATGATGGCTGTCTGGGCAACCGGACCTCCACAGATTGATCTCGTGAAAAGCAGGGTTGTTGACGTGGACTTCCCAAAAAAAGTTTATGGGAAGGACTGGATAAACCTGGGCTACAAGGCCGGAAACCAGGGACTCATCAACGCGATCCTTCTTGACTTGAAAGGCATGTACACGACTGACATCCACGGGACGCCCATTGACGACTTCGAGATGATGAGAGACGTCGCAAATCTCACCGATATGTCCCTGATAGTCTGTATTGGAAGCGGTTACCCTGGCATGAGGGAATGGGTTCAGTTTGCCGGGGACCCGGGACGCATACCTGTTTGCGGAGGTGTCACGGCAGTTGAGGCACCGCTCCTTTATCCGTATTATCCGCGGCAGCTTCTGGGTCTGATGGGTGGACTGCAGGGCGCTGCGGAATATGAGGCGACTCTTGTGACGAAATATCCGCAGTTTATAGCTACTTCAGAGCAAGCCGTGAAACTGATGGGCCCGCAGACTGTTGCGCACCTCGTGATAATCTCATTTGTGATAATAGGGAATATCGCCTTCTTTGCCGAAAAGGGAAGGCAGCGGAAAGGCAAGAAAGCATAGGCCATGGCGCACGTATTTGAGCTCTGGATCGGATCGCTTCTGACATTGATGATTTTCAGCTTCTTGTACAAGGACAATCCTTTCTACAAGTTTGCCGAGCATCTTTTCGTCGGCGTCTCTGCTGCATACTGGATGGTCATTGGCATCTGGTCAACACTCATGCCCAATCTCGTCGCCCGTATCTGGCCGAATGCACTTCAGGGCATTGTCAACATGCCTGCGGATGCCAAACCTCAGTATCACTATCTGATCCCTGCGGTCTTTGGAATTCTGATGCTCACAAGGCTAATCGAAAAGATTAGCTGGCTTTCGAGATGGGCAATGGCGTTTGTGATTGGATTTGCAGCCGGGACCAACTTCACACGATATCTTCAGAGCGACTTTGTCGGACAGATTTACAATGCAATGATACCCTTCATCGCGAAGGGTGACGGAGGGATCTCAATTGGCGCAAGCATCTCCGGGATTGTGCTTCTGATTGGCGTCATATCCGCTCTTTGCTACTTTTTCTTCTCAAAAGAGCACTCGGGTGCCTTCGGTGCCGTGTCGCGCGTAGGGATCTGGTTCCTCATGGTCACATTTGGCGCTGCCTTCGGCTACACGGTCATGGCGCGTATTTCGCTGCTTACCGGGAGAATGCAGTATCTCGGCGAGTGGTTGTCGAGTATCTTCTAGCGAAAAGTCTGCTTGTTCTCTTGCCCCGCGGATTTACCTGCTACCCAGCCCGTGGAGAAAGCTGCCTGCAGATTATAGCCGCCCGTGTCAGCATCAATATCGATTACCTCGCCGGCAAAATATAGTCCTCTGACCAAGCGTGATTCCATCGTGTGTGGATTGATTTCTTTGGTGCTCACGCCGCCGGCAGTAATGATGGCCTCGGCAAAATGACGGTGGCGTGTCACCTTCAGTTGAAAATCCTTGAGCAGCATTCGCACTCTCTTGCGTTCAGCGACGGTAATCTGATGACCGCATTTGTCCGGGGGAACACCCGAAAGGTCTGCGAACACTGGAATCAATTTCTTGGGAAGCAGCTCCTCCAAGAGCGTTTTGAACTGCCTCTTCCCGAATTCCTTCCAATCCCGAACCAGCCTGGCATCCAGATGCTTTTCATCGAGTGCGGGCTTTAGATCGATGGAGATAAAGACTTCCTGTTTGTCACGCAGGGCATCCACCACCGTCCGGCTCAAGGTAAGGATGATTGGGCCGGAAATGCCGAAATGCGTGAAGAGCATCTCGCCGAATTCTTCTTTGCGCTTCTTGCCGTTTATCAGGAGACGTACAGTCACGTTGCGCAGGCTCAATCCCTGAAGCCGCTGCGCAATGTGCCCGGCTGTTTCCAGAGGGACGAGAGCGGGCCGAATCGGTACGACGGTGTGCCCGAGAGACTGGGCCAGCATGTACCCGTCGCCGCTGGAACCTGTTTCGGGATAGGAAGCGCCGCCAGTGGCAATGATCACCGCATTGGCTGAATGGGTTTGGCCATTCGCCACGACGCCTGCCACCGCGTTACCCCTGGCCAGGATTCTCTGCACTCGCGTATTCGTCATGAGGGAGACGCCATGCGCTCTAGCCCAATCTATCAACTTCTCAGTTACGTCTTTGGCGTTCTGGGTCACGGGGAAAACCCTGCCGCCACGCTCGGTAACGGTGGACACACCCAGGGCTTCAACAAACCGAATGAGCCCGGCGGAGAGAAACGAAGAGAATGCGGGGCGCAGGAAACGGCCGTTTCTCCCGAAGTGGTTTGTGAAGTCATCAACCGTGCCCACGTTCGTGAGATTGCAGCGGCCTTTCCCGGTTATGGAGAGTTTCAGTCCGGGTTGCGGCATTCTCTCGATGAGGAGCACACGTGTCCCTTGACCGACGGCCTGACCCGCAGCCATCAGGCCCGCTGCTCCTGCCCCAACCACAATCACCGTGCGCATTGTTACTATGGCCACTGCAACATCGACCGGCGAGCCTCCGTATTGACGTGAGAAGCGTTTTCTCTGTAAGGTTATGACGATCGGAAGCAAGAGTCAAAGACGGAGAGCAAAATGGGGACAGGCACATTTTTCAAAGAAGGAGAAAATTGTGCAAAATCGCAAAATAAAAAAAGGTGACTGTCACTATTTTCTGGTTTTTGTCGGCATGGTGCTTTTCCTTCCATCGTTCTCCAATACTGTTCAGATCTCGCAAGATAACGAGGTCGCTGCTCCTGACTATTGGAAGGCACCTCTTGGTCCGACTCAATCGCGGAGTCTGCCGAGAAGCGTGCCCTCGCTCTTGTCGAAGTCCTGCAAGGGGTGCCACTCTGCCATATTCAGTGAGTGGTCAGGTTCGCGCCACGCGAGCGCGTGGACCGACACAATTTTCCAGAGCGCCTTGGCGCTCACGGGGAACCCGCCCGTCTGCCTGAACTGTCACACTCCTCTTGAGAACCAGCAGGCAACAGTCTCTGCCGGACCCGAAGGCGGGGACTCAACCAAAAGCGTTGATGAACGTCTCACAAAATATGATGTGGAGCTGCAGAAGGAAGGAGTGAACTGTTCAGCGTGTCACATCAGAAACGGGAAGATACACGGTCCTTACACGGATTCGAGGGCGGCCCATCCAATGGAAGGGTCCGCACTTATAAAGAGCGCCGAATTCTGTTTCCCTTGCCATAGCATTCCGGCGCCGGCCGGCTCAGGTCTCGCCAGGCCTCTCCTTGATACGCCCGTAGAGTGGAAGAGCAGTGGCTATGCACAAGAGGGAAAGACCTGCCAGAGCTGCCATATGCCCAGAGAGGAGAGGATCGTTGGGCTTGGAGGACCAAGCCGAATCTCTTTCGCCCACACGTGGCAGCCGGGTCGTGATCTAGAAAGTCTGAAATCCGCCATTAGCGCTTGCATGAATTGTGAAGGACCGGGGCCTGACGGGACTGTCCACGTCTTCGTGAGCATCACAAATTCCGGTGCCGGACACAATTTTCCCACCAGCCCTTATGCATTCCTGGAAGTGATTTTCTCTGCATCGGACAGCGAAGGAAAAGAGATCGCAAGGAAGACCGAAACGCTGGCACGAGTCCTCAAGAGGGAGGGCCTCAGTATAAAGGGAGAATTGTCGGACACCACTCTGAAGCCAAAGGAAACAAGGACGCTTGTTTTCGAATTTGCCCTGGCTGCGAAGGCGGACGTGACGGTACGAAGCGAGCTCAGATACCACTACGTGGATGGAGACACCTTCGCGATGCTCAAGATTCCCAGAGAAGTGGCTTCACGGCCATGGGTAACGCTCCTGAATCTAAGTCAGAAACTCTAGCGCCCTGATAAAACCCGTTATCTTATCAGCACTACCTTTCCCACGCTTGTCCGGGCCCCCGATTCGAGTTTCATGACATAGACCCCTGAGGGCAGACTCTCTCCTTCTTTGTCCCGTCCATCCCATAGAATGAGACCGGGGTTGTGCTCTCCGATCTCTATCTCCCTGACCTTCCTGCCCAATATGTCGAAGATTTCCACCTTGCCGATTCCTCCCGGTGAGGAGCCCGTATAGATGACCGCGTAGTGGGTGAATGGATTCGGACTTGCGGCAAGGCGGCCGGGGGACATCTGGGCAGAAGAAGGCAGTGAGAACTTGATTTCATCTATGAATATTGGCGCATTCGACGAGATGTCGAGGAGCTTCATGAGAAACGTCTCGATTCGCCCGTTCCACGTTTGACTGTTACGCAGATTGATGAAGTACGTGTGGGCAAGGCCGTCGTCAATGAGAGGGAATTCAATCAAATCCGTTTGGTTCGTCCTGCTTTTCGTCCCCAATGAATCAGAATACACATTGCCGTTATCCCAATAGAGCTGCGCTTTCCTTGCAGAACCACGGGGAATCGTCATCGTCAGCGCGAGGAGAGAAAAGTGGCTGCTGTTCATGCCAAATGATGGGACGATAAGGGAGAGCGAATCGCCCTGGGGAGTGAGCTCGATTCTTCCGTTTGAGAGCGCCATGGAACTCACGCCAACTACCGGAGAGAATCCTGCAGTATCACCCGCTGAATCGAAGCTGAGAGTGACTGTACTCGGGAAGTCATCCACGAGGGAAAATCCCGGGTGCGGGCCAGCCTGAACATTGACCTTTCCGCCTGATGATCTGACTGAATCGAGAAAGGCCCCAAACATGTCATATGTGCGAAACAAGAGTCCGTCCTTAACCGGTATTGATATGGTTTTCGGCGACTCTGCCCAGAATGCAACTACTGAATTCCCGCTGTTGCCAAAAAGATGAACGTGGGCTCCCCTTGTATCCGGGACAAGATCTCTTACGAATGGCTTATCTGCGAGAAAGCTGATCAGATTCTTATACGCGCTGTAGGATGCTCTTTCTGCCGGAATGGAACCGGAAGGGGCATATCCGAGAATGCCAAAGTCCTGAGTCTCTACCCAAGGTGAATGCTCCGTGTAAAAATGAAAGAGGAAAACCTTTTCCACACCTTTAGCGACGGCAAACGTTATGTATTTCATATTCCTTGCTGCTTGCAGAGTATCATCTGTCGTGGTTTCACCTATTTCTGTCAACCAGATTGGTTTTGTGACGCCTCTTTCCTCCATTTTTGCCTTGATGTAGTTGAATGACTTTGAGACATACTCAGGGTCGTAGTTTGCTGAAAGCGGATAGGCATGGAAATTGGCCACATCAAAATATGGATAGTCGTGGCCGGCCAGTTCAGGACTCGCAAGCACTCGCTCAAAGAGGTATGCGTTTTCAGGCTTGTCGTGAGGAGGGTTGGAGAGGAGAACGCCGGGGCTCGCAAGTCCGCTGAAAAGAACGAGTGCCCCCGGGTCCTCAGACTTCACGACCGTATACAGAATCTTGAGCCACTTGGCATATTGATCCGGCTCGAAGTCCGCCCAGCCGCCGTCCGCTTCGTTCCAATACTCCCAGGCTTTGACCTTTCCGCGGTATCTTGAAACGACGCTCCGGACATAGTTTTCGAACGCCTCGCGCAGGGAATCTGCGGGCGGGCAGATGTCAGGGATCGGGCCGCCCCTGCAACCCGACGCCCAACTTGGAGTGTCAACGCCAAGATTCCCAACGATGTTGACTCCGTTCTCGAGGGCTCGTGCCACGTACCCGTCGTAGTCGTCATTCCCGGCCCGGTTGAAATCGCTCTCGGTGATCTGGTCCATCCTCCAGTTCCAGGGCTGGAGGGAAATCCAGGAGGCAAGAAGGTCTCTGTCCCAGAGAATGCCTGCATCCTTCATCTTCCCGAAGTATGTGACAAAATCTGCATCATGGAACTTCTCTCCCTGCTGCCTGGCGAGGTGAGTGTTCACTCCAAAAGGAGAATCACAAAGCGAAGATGACGGAAACACGGAGGCGATAACGGCAAGCGCCAGAACTGTCGGGAAGGGAGCCTTATGCCTCGCCGCGAACCTTCTGCACGTAGTCTTTCGTGACATCTGTCAAACGTAGCCCCGAGTGAAGGAATGCAACAATGCCCAGAACTGTAACTGGAAACGACATCACGAAGTGATAGAGCAAGACAAGACTCGCTGCCAGGTCGCGATCAACACCCATGTAGAGCAGTGAAGTGATGCCGGCGTACTCGAGGGCCCCAACTGCGCTTGGCAACGACGGAACTGCGATAGCAAGGTTGACAACGACCAGGAAAAGTATGGGCGCCCAGACCGGGAGAGTGAGCCCATAGGCAAGAAAGAAAAACTGCAGGATCAACGCATGAATGCACCAGATGAGAATGGAAAGGAGGAAGGCTGAAACGAAGGAGGCCGGGCTCCTGAGAATCATGAACCCTTGCTTCAGTCTTGCAAGGAACGAGAATCTCTCGCCCAGCCTTGTCGAGGCCATCACGTACAAAACAGGGAGAAGGATCAGAGATATGACCGATACCGAAAGCCCGGAGCTCTTCAGCCATCCAGGAACGTCCGTGCTCGCGAAGACGAAGAACATGACCAGGACCATCGCAGCCCCCTCAAGCACTCTGTCAAGCGCGACCGTTCCAAGCACCGGCAGAGCCCCAAGCGATTCGCTCTTGCATACGGCGTATACCTTGGTTAGTTCACCGACTTTTGCGGGGAGAAGATTGCTCGATGCAAACCCGATCAAGGACGCGCTGAAAAGGTTGAAGAGACTTACCCTCTTTACCGGCCCGAGAATGAGCCGCCACTTAAGAGTCTTGAAAACGACAAGGAGAAGATTGCCCATGAGGGCAAGAGTGAGATAGAAGGGTGAAACTCTGAGGAGCGAGCGGAGGATTTCCCCGGGGGCGATTCCCCTGAACGCAAGCCAGAGCAGGAAAACCGACAGTACGACCCCGAGAATTCTCAGCAGGGTCCCAGTCCGAAGCGGTTTAGACATATGGAGCATATTGGGGTGGCCAGGAACATTTGTCCAGCGAAAGAACGCCCCTCACCAGCCTCTCCCCAGAAGGGAGAGGATTAAGGTGAGGGGAAGACCTTGTGCTTGGGCACCGTTTGTGATAACATACCGCGAATGCGAACGACAACACGACTCGTTTTTGTCGCTTTTCTGATTAATCTGCTCCTTTGCGTCTCGACGGCATTCGGTCAAGGTATCGGACCTTTTGACTGGACGAGAGGCCTTTCGCTTGTCCTCCTTTCCACTGATGATGTTCGTTTCCAGGCCAGCCTCAGGAATGGAATAGAGCTGGAAGGAGGGCGGGTAGCCCTCATTTTCCCCCCAAGAGTCCTCATGGGATGGTTCTCGGACGAGAGGGGACGTTCCCTGATCGGAACTCCGGGTGTTCGCGGTGTGTTCAGGGGGCCGATTGACGTCTCTTCGCTGGATGACATAGACGCATCCGCTCTCCAGGCCATCAATTTCTTCAATTCCGCTGTCTCCGGCGAGCTTGAGAAGAAGCTGGCAGCAGAATGGAAGGCGCAGGAACCTGGAGTTCTGCGGGACGACAGCTATCCGCACCCTGAAGTCAGCTATTTTGATTACATCGAGAACCTGAAGCGTGCCTTCTCCGCGCAAGACTCCAGAGGCACGGACGATGTATTGTGGAGACTTCCGCGGGAGGTCGAAGGGAACAGTGACAATATGGTTGGAACTGTGACGGTGACCTTTTTCTTCGTGGAAAGCAACGGCGATTCGACAGATGAGAATAAGTACACCTGGTCAGCACCGGCGCATACTGAAATTCTCAACAAAGCTGCATCAGGGCTGGCGTGGTGGGTAAGTCAGGCGAATTCATACGGAAGAAGTCTGAGCTTTACGATAATCGACTATCCTGGAACTGACAGTCGATGTCAGACTTGGTATGAGCCCGTACTCCATCCATCGACAGATGCGTACAATTGGGTCGCGGAGATTATGGGGAAATTCGGATACACCGGCTCTCATATTACCAGAGTCGCTGCCTATAACACCTGGGCGCGGGCAAACTACGGAACGGATTGGGCGTATTCCGTGTTTGTCGAGTACAATCCGCCGCCTGCCCCTTCTCAGTTCACCAACGGCTACGCCGCCTGGGCTTATCTCGGCGGTCCCTACACAAATCTCTTGTACAGATCGTTCGGGTGGTCATTTGACATTGTTTTTACTCACGAATCCGGCCATATCTTCTGGGCCTGTGACGAATACTACGAAGCGGGCTACGGAGGCTGCACGAGCTGCGGGATATGCAGTCATGGTGTCATAAACGGGAATTGCGAGTATTGCAACACCCAGTCGGTGCCCTGCATGATGAAAGCGAACAGTCCATCTCTGTGTACGTTTACTCCCGGCCACATAGGATGGTTCTCCACGCCAATCCTGGCGCACTTCTCTCACACAACTCTGGATCCTCTCGGAAACGGGAATGGAATTGCCGAACCCGGGGAAACAATTTCCATGGGGATCACTTTGAAGAACTACGGTCTGAGCGCGACTGGCATAAACGCCACGTTAACCAGCGCCGACCCTTACATCAAGATAACTTCCAACTCTTCCAGCTATCCCGATATTCCTATTGACAAGACGGGCTCATCGCTGGTGTATTACGCTTTTTCGTCCGATCCGGGTACGCCGACAGGACATCTAGTGAGTTTCAATCTGCAGATTCATGCAGCCGGATACGACACTGTCTCCACATTCGACCTCTACATCGGAGAAACGCCGATACTCCTGGTCGACGATGATGCCGGCAGCAGCTATGAGACGTACTATCAGAGCGCAATCGCGAGCACCGGCCTGAACTATCTCCTGTGGAGCGTGAAAACCAGCGGCTCGCCTACCTTGGCCGAGCTGATGAAACACAGAGCTACCGTATGGTTTACCTCGGCTGAAGCGGGATTCACGCTCACGGGAACGGATGAATCGAATCTCACAAGCTACCTGAATTCAGGAGGGACTCTTTTCTTCTCTTCTCAAGAGTATCTGAGTGAGAGATTCGAGACCTTTGCGAATGAGATTCTC
The DNA here is from genome assembly GCA_030017955.1 of Candidatus Eisenbacteria bacterium. NCBI lineage: Bacteria > Candidatus Eiseniibacteriota > Candidatus Eiseniibacteriota bacterium. The sequence continues at coordinate 21,687 of JASEGR010000033.1, read as the reverse complement.
AGAGTCGAGAATTGCATGCCCGACTACTGGAATAACGCTCTCGAGGCAGGTGTGGCAGGAGATCCGATCTCTGATGGAATGAATCTGCACATGCATTATCCATTCACGGACTACCCGGATGACATTGTACCAGGAGTAAACGCATCCCCTGTTTTCATGAACAGTTCTAATTTCGCTGGCGCCCTCAGGTTTCCTTCGGCTGGAACTGCACCCTACAAGGTAGTCTTCATGGCATTTCCTTTCGAGGCCATTGCCGATTCGGCTGCTCCGAATAACAAGAATACTGTGATGAAGAAGGTGCTCGACTGGCTTCTCCTGCCGCAGGATTACCAGCCGCCTTCAGTCAGGGTCATTGCGCCAAACGGAAAGGAAAGATGGGAAATCGGGACCACGCAGGAGATAAGATGGGAAGCTTCTGATTCGAGCGGGATTGATTCAGTGGCGATCCTGTATTCCCTGGATGGCGGAGCCAGTTACCCGGATACGATCACTGCATCTACACCAAACGATTCCAGTTTTGTCTGGCTTATTCCGGATACGGTGAGCGAAAACGCACGTGTGAAGGTTGTTGCCTGCGACAAGTGGCTCAATAGCAGCGCAGACGTGAGCGACAGCGTGTTCACCATAGCTGTCCCAGCTTCAGTAAATAGGCACGTGCTAAAGGAGGGGTCTCCTGTTTTCTCGCTTTTCAGTTACCCGAATCCTTCGATGCCGGAGACGCAGATCCGCCTGAGTCTGGACAGGGATGTCATCGGATCGCTCAGAATCTTCGATGTGAGAGGAAGGCTTGTCAAGACGATCGCGCAGGGAAAACTAAAGAGCGGGTCCCATCTGTACCTCTGGGGGGGGAGGAACGATGAAGATAGGAAACTCTCACCGGGGGTTTACATACTTTCCTACGAAGGAGGAGGCAGGAAGGAGAGCAGGAAAATAGTTCTTCTCAGGTAGGCAGAAACCATTCCAATCACCGCCTAGTGTGCCGTCTCAGAAATAACTTTACGAAATGCAGGGCGTTTCA
>JASEGR010000033.1:0-20659 GCA_030017955.1 Candidatus Eisenbacteria bacterium | reverse complement strand
CAGAGGGGCGAGAAGCCCCTATGAAAGTGTCGTGTCCCAGGGCAAGGAGATAGACAAGGAATTTCCGGGACACGACACTAGTTTATCAGTGAAGGACCATCCTTGACCCCGAAGCAATACTTCATGCTTTGACTCGCCCCGATCCCGGGCCGCTGGATTCAGCTCGTCCGGCCGACCTGACGAGCTGCTACCTGAGGAGGACAATCTTCCTCATCAGGCTCTCGCTCCCGGATGCTGCTCTGACAAGATAGATCCCTGAGGGTACGTTGGCCCCATCGCGGCCTGTTCCGTCCCAGACGATGCTGTGTTTTCCTACGGGCACCTGGCCTGAAAAGAGTGTTTTCACGAGGTCGCCGTTCACATTAAAGACATCCACTCTGACGGCACGCGAAGAAGGCAGAGAAACTGACACCGTGGTAGAGCGGCCGAACGGATTGGGCGATGCGCCCAGAGAAAAACCAAGGCTTGCCTCACTCGCTTCCCGTGAGGAAACGTCCGATGCCCAGATGATTTTGAAGATGCTGCTTTCTCCGGTGCCCACGTTCAACCCATGGTCAAATGCACAGATTTTGATCCTGCAGTTGTCGGAAGAAATGCCCAGAACGCGCCAAACATAAGGCGATGAGTAGCGATAGCCGCTGATTATGCAGTAGGGATAGCTGTTCCCGCCATCAACGGAGAGGTAGATGCCGGTCGAGTCGATGGTTCCGTTATCCTGGGTCACCCACGAAATCACTGCCGGGTTCCCGGCAAAGAGGGTATCGCTCCCGCTGATGAAACCGGAGACGTTAGAGCGTCTGGATGGAGGCAGGACTGAGACTGACGGGGGAGTTTTGTCGACAATCGTGAAATTCTGGTCGCTCTCATCACAGGATCTTGCGAACTCATTCTTGAACGTCACTCTGACCCGGCAAAAATCCGAGGGCGTATTCGGCAGAATGCAGTAAAAAGGAGGTCTGCTCGAGACATCTGTGGCTATCGGAACGTAGCTTCTCCCGCCATTCGTTGTCAGGGAAATCGATACAGTGCCGATCGGATTTGCGTTCCAGCTGGACACTTTCCACAATATGGACTGCCTCGTTCCTTCTTCCCACAGCTCTCCTCCGTTGGGCCGGGTAACTGTGACGGGCGGGCCTTCCGGCCAGTCCAAACCTTGACCCGTCTCGACAATGTTGTCGACGTTTATGTGGCCGAAGGCAGTGGTGCTAGCATCCACAATCTTCAGGTACACCCACCGCCCCCTCATTTGACTCACGTCCCAGGTTCTCAGGTCCATCGTTTCAGAGTTCTTTCCAGTCTCAGAGAAAATCACCGCGTCGTCGCATCCGTCACAAAGCGCGACAAAAGCCGAATCCGGCTTGTATCCGCCGCCGACGAGAAGATTGATTGTTGACCCTTCAAGCATGAAACTCCTCGACCTAAGTTCTCCTATTGCCTTATCCCCTTGAGAATCTCCTGCAAATGCTCCGGCGGGCTGAAGCGGTCCCATGAATTTCTCGTACGTCCCAACCCAGCAGTTACCCTCAAGCCCTGAAGTAATTCCTGACCTGAGGAAAGTATTATCTCCGAAGGTCGGCTGGGTCGTAAAAGCAGTCCCTGAGACGATCAGCCAATCCTTACTCAATGGATGATTTATCCGGACCACGGGAAGCCCGTTCTCCCACAAAAGGGTGTCTATCTTCACTGCGTACCACTCCGTCCTCTGAACGTTGAATGTCTTGTATCTTGAGAACAGTTGAGTCTGCTCCACACCGAAAACCTCGGCGCCACCGCCACGGTCAACCAACGTCCTTTCTGAGAAATCCCACCCGGAGAGCAAGGAGTCCGAAGAAAGATAAGATGTCCCGTCTGCCTCGTACACCGAGAAAAAAAGGTGGTACTTATTGAACTTCTTCACAAGAAAAGGGGACTCCATAGGATCAGCCGGCCTGCGGCCCTCATGAGCACAGATTGGGCCTCTGTCGGTCCAGTTGACGAGGTCGGTTGAGGTTGCGCAGGCGATTGTTGCCTGGCCGGTCTTGCTCTTGGTTGTGATGAGCATATAGTAGAGGCCGTTTTCGAAGAATATGAACGGGTCTCTGCAGTCGGACCAGGAGTTTGTACTCCATTGTGCCCAGGTTGTGTCAGGGATGTAGACGGGGTTACCCGGCCATTTGATCCATGTGAATCCGTCTGTTGAGGTTGCAAGACCCGTGGCCTGGGCTATGCTGGAATTGACCCCCGTGTAAAACATGTAGTACTTCATGTCCAGGCCCTGTATTACGTGTGGGGCCCAGACTGCCTCATTTTCCCAGGTGCCTGGCTGGACAGAGATGACAGGCGGGAGAATTGTCCAGTGGATCAGGTCGGTCGAGATTGCATGGCCGAGGCTGTCTTCGAATTGAGGTCCATCAGGGGCGAGAGGAGCTCTGATGTAATAGAGATGATAGAGAGTGTCAATTTTGACAAAGCAATGGTCCTTCACCCTGTAGTTCTTCTCAAAGAAATACATCTGCTCAAAGTCAAAGATGACCAGAGCAGAACAGGGGGAAGACAAAAGAAGCACAAGGAGAAGCAGAAGCCCTCGGAGCGACCATTTCACGTCGGGTGAGAACCTCCTTTACATCTTTATTTATAGCAGATTCGAATCCGGATTTCAAGGTTAATGTCGTGCTCAAGGATGCAACACGGCATGTTGACATCGGGAGGGCCGTTTCCTACATTGGAGCTTGCCTTGGATGAGCCAAACACCAGAAAGAGTCTTGCACTCCATGTTTGTTGCGGTCCTGATGCCACCTCCGCGATAGAGAGACTCGTATATCAATACGACGTCGTTCCGTTTTTCTACAACCCGAACATCTATCCGGAAAAGGAGTATCTGAAGAGACTGGAAGAGTCAAGAAAGGCATGCGGCAGATGGGACCTTATCTTGACTGCGGGTGCGTACGAGACCGAGGTCTGGTCTCAGAAGACGACCGGACTTGAGGAGGAACCTGAAGGCGGGAAGAGATGCCGTGTGTGCTACGCCGTGAGGCTGGAAAAAACGGCTTTGTTTGCCCGAGAGAACGGCTGCGACTTTTTCAGTACTGTGCTCACTGTCAGTCCTCACAAGGACTCCCGGTTGATTATCGCGTTGGGCAGGGAAGTTGGGGTGCGTACAGGAGTTGAATTCCTTTGTGAGAACTTCAAGAAGAAGGATGGCTTCAAGAGGAGCATAGAGCTGTCGAAGGAAATGAATCTGTATCGTCAGAACTACTGCGGGTGCATCCACAGCATGAAGGAAGGGGTCACTTGAGAATCGCGCCGGTCCTTGACCACCAGAGAAGCAAGTCGAGCTCATCCATGTCTATCCCTACCGAGGAAGCGAAGTTCCTCAACTCTGCCTCGATTCTCCGGTAGTTGGCCGGTGTAAGACCTTTCCCGGACCAGTCAATCACTCCGAGGCGGGAAAGGCAACCCAGTATATGCCTGTCCAGGATCGCATACCCCCTGAAGCCGATATTCCTGAGGAAATGACTTGCCTCTTTGTAGCCAATCCCTTTTATTCCGGGATCCGCTGCGAATGAGTCTCTGAGCCCATCTCTGTCGGAGAAAGAGACGATTCTCTCTTTCAACTTGAGGCCACAGGTCTTCCTCAGGTACTCCCTCGTGTGAAATATGTAGGACGCCCTTGTCCTCCAGAACCTGTGACGGCCCCTGAGCCTTGCCCGGAGCGCATTTCTGGTTCCCTTGAGCAGGATATCGCCCAGCGATTCAATTCCCCTGAATCCTGACATTGCACTTGAGTTCGCAGTCAGGATGCAGAAGCAGAGCTCGGAAAAGATCGAAGAATCGTCTTCTTGAAACTTCTTTTCGAATTCTCTAAGCCTGCCGTGAATCTCATCTTTCTTAAGCTGATGGAGAAATATCAGGTCGTCTGGGTCGGATATTTCAATTGGAAACCTGGGTATTGCGAGCTTATTTGAGGAGGACAATTTTCCTGGTGAGAGCATCCTTTTCAGATTCGACCCTGATCAGATACACTCCGGACGGAAGGGGGCTTCGATTGCTGTCCCTGCCGTCCCAGACAAGGGTATGATTCCCTCCTCTGCTTGTGCCCGAGAACAGAGTCCTCACGTTTTCTCCTTTGACATTGAATATGTCTGCCCTTGTCTTGCCTGGCAATGGGAGGGAAAACGTTATGACGATCTCGCTGGAGAAAGGATTAGGCGCCGCGTTGAGCGTGAATGATAGCGTGAGAGGGCTCCGGTCGGAGCGATTGACATCGGAGAGCCTCAAGATTCTGAACAGATCACTCTCCCCGGTTCCAGCGTTGAGCCCGCGGTCGTAGGACGTGACGCTGATTCTGCAGCTGTCCGAATAGTAGGAGTATGGTATGTTCCATTGAAAATCGGATGAACTTCCACTGAGTCCCCCGCTGCGAAGTCCGGTGATGATGACATAAGGGTACGTTCTTCCGGCATCAACCGAAAGATAGATGTTGGTCGAGTCAATGGTTCCATTGTCAGTCACGGCCCACGAAATCACGGTGGCCGTTCCACCCCTGAGAGTATCTCCGGCGGCGGGCGCAAGAACCGAAACCTGCGGAGGGGTTATGTCCCGTATTTTGAAATCCTGGTCACTCCAGTCACACCAGCCAAACGGCGCCTTCGTGTAGGCCGTGACCCTTACTATGCACTGGTCGGAAGGCGTCGACGGTAGATTCCAGTAGTAAGGCGGGTCACCTCGCAGGCCTCTGACGATAGGGATATACCTGAACCCATCATCAATTGAATAAAACAACGAGACAGAATCCGCGCCGAGACCGTTTGTCCCCGCGGCAACCCACCATATGCCATGCTGGCTCTGTTCATCCCAAACTTCTCCTCCATTTGGCTCCAGCACTGTCACGGTTGGGTACTGCGGTGTCGTAGAACTTTGCCCATTCTCAGATATGTTGTCCACATTAATGTGCCCAAAGGGCGAGCTGCTGGCATCTACAACCTTGATGTAAACATTTCTCCCTCTCATAAGACCTATGTTCCAAGTTCTCAGGTCCATTGTTTCCGAGTTCTTTCCGGTTTCCGAGAAGATTGCCCGGTCATCGCATGCGTCACATAGCGCCACAAACTCTGAATCCGGCTTGCTCCCGCCGCCAACAGAGAGGGTGATGTTCGAGCCATCAAGCACGAAATTTCCTGACCTGAGCTCTCCAACGGGTACATCTCCCTGATAGTCTCCGGCGAGCCCGGTGGTTGGCTGGAGAGGGCCCTGGAACCTCTCGTATGTTCCTATCCAGGAGTTGCCCTGTAGTCCCGAGGGGATGCCGGATCTGACGTATGTGTTGTCTCCGAAAGTGGATTGCGCGTGGAAAGCTGTCCCCCAGACAGGGCGCCAGTCGCGTTGAAGGGGACCCGGGATTGAAACCCGGGGAGACTGATTCTCCCACACAAGCGTGTCCAATTTGATGGCGTACCAGTAAGCTCCTCCAACCGGGAAGCAGGTGTACCTTGAAAAGAGTTCGGTTCCAGAATCGTCGACAATCTCTGCCGCGCCACCCAGGTCCAGGATCACGCGCCGGGACAAATTCCAGCCGGAGAGCAGAGAGTCGGAGGAAATATAGGACGTGCCCCCCACCGGGTACTCTGAGAAGAAAAGATGGTACTTGTCGAATCTCTTCAGAAGAAACACGGATTCAAGGGGATTGGAGTAGTCAGGGGCCTCATGGGCGTAGATTGGGCCTCTGTCGGTCCAGTTGACGAGGTCGGTTGAGGTTGCGCAGGCGATTGTTGCCTGGCCGGTCTTGCTCTTGGTTGTGATGAGCATGTAGTAGAGGCCGTTTTCGAAGAATATGAACGGGTCTCTGCAGTCGGACCAGGAGTTTGTACTCCATTGTGCCCAGGTTGTGTCAGGGATGTAGACGGGGTTACCCGGCCATTTGATCCATGTGAATCCGTCTGTTGAGGTTGCAAGACCCGTGGCCTGGGCTATGCTGGAATTGACCCCCGTGTAAAACATGTAGTACTTCATGTCCAGGCCCTGTATTACGTGTGGGGCCCAGACTGCCTCATTTTCCCAGGTGCCTGGCTGGACAGAGATGACAGGCGGGAGAATTGTCCAGTGGATCAGGTCGGTCGAGATTGCATGGCCGAGGCTGTCTTCGAATTGAGGTCCATCAGGGGCGAGAGGAGCTCTGATGTAATAGAGATGATAGAGAGTGTCAATTTTGACAAAGCAATGGTCCTTCACCCTGTAGTTCTTCTCAAAGAAATACATCTGCTCAAAGTCAAAGATGACCAGAGCAGAACAGGGGGAAGACAAAGAAAATAAAAAGAAGAGCAGTATAAGGTAGATTATCCTGTTCATTTGTCTTAGGGCATGCCGCCCGAATTCATTATATTAATTATCGCACTTTTCACGCCATGTTTCAAGGGCAATTAGCGGTTCTTCGTTTTCCAGAAGTCTGTGAGTCTCTCTTGACTCGAGAGAGGAAAGAAAATAGGCTTGGCAGGGAGGGAAATCGCTGGTGTTGTCCGTCAATAAGATAGTTTCAGCAATTGCGTTGACTCTGTTGGTTTCGCCGTCTGCTTTCCTGCCCCCAGCATATACCCAGGAAGAATATGTGTCAGTCGGGCACCCGCTGTTCTCAGCCGATGTGTTCAGCTTCTGGCAAAAGGGAAGTGGCAATGTTGTTGAGGTGAGTTACGAGGTTGAGAATAGAGAGCTTAAGTTCGTTAAATCAGAAGCTGGATTTGAGGCTGCTTTCGACATATCAGTCGTCTTCTATGACACAAAAGGCAGACAGGTGAAAGGGCAGATTTGGAGACGAAAGGTCGTGTCGGACAAGTACAGTGAAACGGTTTCCTCCGAGCTCAGCTTTTCGGAAGTGTTCACGTTCTCTATTCCAGCCGGAAAGTACGTGCTGGTCGTCAAGACCAAGAATCTCAACTCGGGTCAGACTGCGGAGGTTCGTGCCGACATCTCCATGCAAGATTATGGTTCTTCGAGCCCCACAATGAGCGATCTCAAGCTCGGGACCTGTTCGAGCGAGGACCGGAGTGAGGCCAGAAGATCGGTGAAATCAGGGAGGAGATTTGGAGAAGCGGAGAGCATTCTGTGCATCTACGGTGAACTGTACGGTACGCCGCCAGGCCGGGGTGACAGCTCTTTCACCGTTGCCTACGCGGTCTATGATGATGAAGGGAACGAGAAAGACTCGGGCAGAACTCTGGCGAGGGCCGAGGGCAGGGTGACTCCGTTTCTGCTCAGAATATCGACTTCCAAGTACCTGTTCGGCGAATACTATGTCAGGGTCTCGGCCGAAGGACGCGGAAGCGGAAAGCGTATCCGCAAAGAGGCACGTTTCGAGATGGACGAATCCAAGGTGTCGCTGGATGAAGATTTTGAGGATATCCTCGACCTCCTCCGCTACATTTCCTCCAACGAAGAAATATCGAAACTGGAGGAGCTAAAAGGACAAGAGAGAAAAGAGTATTGGATGCAGTTTTGGAGGAGGAGAGACCCATATCCTGAAACCGCGAGAAATGAGTTCATGGTCGAGTTCTTCAAGAGGGCAAGATATGCCGACAAGAAATTCGGTTCGGTTGAGCGGGGATCCAAGACGGACAGGGGAAGAGTGTACATAATGCTCGGTGAACCCCACCAGATTGAAGCGCAGCCTATGAGCATGAATTCGCCTGCCTATGAAATATGGTACTACTTCGCGCCAAGCAGGAAATTCGTTTTTGTTGACAGGCTGGGGTTTGGGAACTATGAGCTTCTAAGCCAGGCAGGCGGTTGATGAGCTTCAGACGCAGTATTGGCATTGGTGAGAAACCCTGGGGGGGCGGAACTCCGGCATGAGAAAAGTCGTGGCGACCAGTGTGGCGGACCTCAGGAAAAGGCCTTCCCACTCTTCCGAGCTTGTTTCACAGGGGCTGATGGGGACCGAGGTCGAGATCCTGGGCCGAAATCGCACGGGTACCTGGCTGAAGGTCGCGCTTCCAGACGGCTACGCGGGCTGGATGAGGAGTTGGTACCTGTCGGTAAGAAAACCCGCAAGGCGAAACAGGGAGGTCCTGGTAGGGGCTGCCCTTACATTTGTTAGAGAAAGGCCGCTTGAGACTTCTCACGGTCTTACGGATGCTGTCATGGGTTCGCGGCTTACTGCGGCAGGGGCAAAAGGGAGTTGGGTAAGAGTGCTTCTGCCCGACGGAAGAAAGGGATGGATTAGGAAGAAGGATCTGCTGCTCGGCCCACGAAGAGGAGAGGGGTCTGCTGAATCTGTTGTCAGGACCGCAAGGTCGCTTCTGGGTGTTCAGTACCTTTGGGGCGGCAAGAGTGTGAAGGGATTCGATTGCTCCGGGTTTGTCCAGTTTGTATTTGAATTGAACGGGCTTTCCCTGCCGAGAGATTCCAGGGACCAATTCAGATCGGGAAGCAGGATCTCATGGCCGCGGGGGAAGGACAGACTTCTTGCGGGGGATCTTCTTTTCTTTGGCAAGAAAGGAAAGGCTATCTCACACGTGGCCATATACATCGGGTCGGGGCGGATGATCCACTGCCAGGGCCAGGTCAGGATGGGAAGCGTGAGAGGAGGAACGGGGCTCTATGATGCGTCTCTGATGCGTCTGTTTCGTGGTGCCAGGAGGATTATCTTCAATTGAGCCTTTTTTGCTGACTCCAGAAGTGGCTTGACAGGGGCGGCTGGAACGTGGTATTATATTAAGAGTTTTAAACAGAAAGACATTGGCCTTGACCGGACGTTCTTGCGATTTCCAGGGCTGTTGAAGACGTTCCTCTCGGGTCTGGGCCTATAGTTAGGGTACTACGGGGCTAGCATAGACTGGACTTCCCCCAAGTCTGGTGTGAGCAGTGCAAAGGAGGCTCTTAGATGATACGTTCCAGAATGCTTATTGCATTGGCTTTTGTGCTTTCCGTGCTTCTCGTGAACTCTGTCTCGTATGCTACAGACATAAGGGGGGACACGAAAGACAGCTGGGGTCCTAGCCGTGCGGTAACTACCCCGGGTTGGGAATACGATATTGACAACGGTGACGGCACCTACACATTTGTACAGGGGATTAATGCACAGAGTACCCCGCCTCACTATTATGGCCCCTTCTACAACCCGGAATGGTGCTGTGACTCCATCGGAGGATTCAATTTCTACAGTTGGTTCGATCTGGATTTCGGCTGGCAGCATAATTTCCCCCACTGGGCAGATCCGAATCTTGCGATCTACTCCGCAACCCTCACGGTGAAGGCCTGGGATGTGGATTCAGAGGCGACATGGGGATTGGATGGGGAGTTTGACGGAATTCATGTCAACGGCACACTGCTTGACCCCGGCTATCTTCAGGGACTGGACGACCAGTGGACGACCACGATGTTCGATATTCCGATCTCGGAAATTCTTGGCAGCGGTCTCTTGAACGTTTTCCTGGACATCGACATGCACCATCAATTGTGCTATTGGGCAACAACAGTTGAGTACAGCGAGCTCAGGATAATGTATTCCTGGGGACACGGAGTGCCGAACAATCCTCCCTATAGGCCGTTGCTCGAGCTATTACCCGGCCCGCCGAGCTGTCCTTTTGACACCGATAACCTGGTTGTGCACGTAGTTGGCCCGAACCCGCGCGACCCGGACGGGGATGCCGTGACCTATCGTTACCGGTGGTTCGTTGATGTTGGAACGGGCGGCTTCGTTGACGACGAGTATGCCGGAAGGGGAGACCACACCGGAAACACTGTGCCGGCAGCCGACACCCAGACAGGGGATATATGGAGAGTCCAGGTAACGCCTGTTGACGAGCATCAGGCAATCGGTAACTATGCCACCGCAACGTTCAGTCAAGTCGGCGGTCCGACAACGGTAGTCCCTACTACCTGGGGAAAGATAAAGGCGTCTTATAGGTAGAAAGAAACATCGGTTTTCTAAGTGATGACGAGGGATGTCGGTAAAACCGGACATCCCTCTTTGTTTCTGCGTCCTCATGGTCTCGCGATACCAGTCCATCGGTCAAATCCCGAAGCGATGCGAGGCCCATTGTTGACAGAACAGGTTTTCCGACATTAGACTCCGCGGTGTCATGCTCTCTTGCGAATCGTTTCCTTTCGAAGATGAAGCACGTGCCTTGCTGACCGGGGAATGGTGAAAGGCTTTATGCCTCGATGTACTATTTCTATTACCTGCCGGTAGGAACCGAGGTAAAACTCAAGCGGACGCCTTACGTCACACTGGGCCTGGTCGGCTTCAATTCACTAATTTTCGTTCTTTCCACATTCGTACCCGCCTTCAGGGAAGACGCTTCTCTCTTCGCACATTTTCCCTACTTCCCGAGTGTCATCACCGCTTTTTCAGCGACATTCATACACGGGAATGTTCTTCATCTTGGTCTCAATATGTTCTATCTCTTCCTCTTTGGGTCGTGCGTTGAAGACAGTATCGGAAGGAGCCGCTACCTTGTTTCATTTCTTGTCTGCGGAGCCATCTCAACACTTGTCCAATCTGCTGTGGCAGTGAAGCTGGGTGAGAATCCCAACTTCCGCATCATCGGCGCATCGGGAGCAGTCGCTGGAGTGATGGGGATGTTCGTCGTGAGATTCTACTATTTGCGGGTGAAACTCCTCTCGCTTTCCATGCTTTTCCTTCAAGGCGTTGTCCGTGGTGCGGCGCATTACATGAATTCCGTGGCCGCGATTCTCATGTGGGCCTTGATTCAGCTCGCCTACGGACTGGCGACAGCCGGCGGTGAAGGTACCAGGGTTGCCTACTGGGCCCATCTCTCCGGCCTCCTGATGGGGATCGCGCTTGCTCTGATGTTCGACATGAGGAGGGCTGCATCGAACCAGGTGAAGCTCATCAGGGGAAACAGATACTTTGACAAAGGGAAATGGTACGCGGCGATAGGAGAGTACATGACGTATACATCGCTTGTTCCCGGTGATGCCGAGGGAAGACTTCAGCTTGCAAGGGCGTTGGCCATAACCGGGGAAAAGAGGTCTGCCCAGGAGGAATACGAGAAGGCCATGTCAACGCTCCTTAAGGACGGTGAATGCGAGCCGGCCGTAGAGTGTTACAAGGAGATGGCACGGCAGGTGCGGGGCTCATGCCCGCGGCCTTCGGCGCAATTGGCGCTTGCTGAATGCAGCGAGAAGATCGGAAGGATCAAAGATGCAGCTGAAATACTGGAGGGGTTCATCAGATACTATCCTGACCATCCAAGAAGAGGTGCTGCCCTCGCCAAATACGGAGAACTCTTGGCAAGCCTTGGAAAATATGGAGAGGCAGTTCGCGCCTTCGATGACGCCCTGAGGTGTGAACTATCTGACGGTTTGAAAAGAGATGTGATGAGAAGAAGGGATAGCCTTGCTGCTATGGCTTCAGGCAGTTAGAAAGGGATACCTGCTTGATTCTCATCTGCGCATCGAGCATTTGAGCATTGACCAGAGTTGAGGGCGTAAGCTCAAGCCGCGGCACGCACGGTGAAAGCAGTTTGTGCTCTTTCGCAGACTTGCTTTCCTTCAGGATATAGAGTTTGTGGATAAGCCGCGTGTTCTTGGAGACGAACCAGAGCGCTATTGTTTCATTCTTTCCATAGTCGATCGGGATGCTGAATGAGTAGCTTCCCTGCTCATCAGTCATCGCTGAGCCAGCGGCAAGGCCGCCGACGAAAAGCTCGACTGAAATGCCGGACAGGGATCTGTCTTGTGCGTCGGAGACTCTGCCGAAAATTTTCGTGTCCTCGCCAATTCTGAGAAATTTCTTCTGCTGTTCGGTTTTCTCTTCCTTCGGCGGGACCTGCTCGGTGGGGGGAGGAAGAAAAGATGCAGACGAGCCGGCGGCGGCGAGAAACGCAGCCAACAACATGAACACAGGGAGAGAAATCAACACGGCACTTCTCGGTGGTCTCAACTTGTCCTCCTCTTTGAGGAATCCTTACCTTTGATAACAGATAGGATAAAATCGGTCAAGCGAAAAATACTCCGGACGGTTCCGGGTGCATTCTGCAGAATTGTCTTGCTACCAGGCCTACGTTTTGGTAGTTTCGAAGTTCGTTCAGCATTTATCGTGGGGTTAAGTTGATGGAAAACGTCCGAGACAATAGGAGGGTAGAATGATTCTCGATCGCCTCATGGGTCTAGTGTCAAATGATGTGGCGATTGACCTTGGAACTGCGAACACTCTTGTATACGTGAAGGGGAGGGGGATAGTGCTTGACGAACCTTCCGTTGTCGCGATTGACAGGTCGACGGGCAAGGTGCTTGCCGCAGGCAGGGAAGCAAAGGCAATGCTCGGGAGGACGCCCGAGGGAATAATGGCTGTCAGACCGCTCAAGGATGGTGTGATTGCAGACTTCGAGGTCACAGAGGACCTTCTCAGGGAGTTTATCACCAGGGTGCAGAAAAGAAGATTTCTCGTAAGACCCAGGATCATAGTCTGTGTGCCTTCGGGAATAACTGAAGTTGAGAAGAGGGCGGTGAGGGACTCTGCCGAGCATGCCGGTGCGAGGGAAGTGTTCCTCGTGGCAGAGCCAATCGCTGCTGCAATAGGGGTCGGCCTGCCGGTGGACACGCCGTCCGGAAACATGGTCATCGATATCGGAGGAGGGACGACTGAAATCGCAGTCATGGCGCTCAACGGCATCGTGACTCACACCTCAGTCAGAGTTGGCGGGGATGAGATGGATGAGGCAATCATGCAGTACGTGAAGAAGGCCTATAACCTTCTCATAGGAGATCAGACCGCCGAGTTGATTAAGATGCAGATAGGTTCAGCTTTCAGGCTGGAACAGGAAGAAGAGGCGGAGATAAAAGGAAGAGACCTCATAGCGGGCATACCTAAGACTATACGGATTAGTTCAGTCGAAGTCAGAGAGGCACTACAGGAGCCGATTGGAGCCATAGTAGACGCCATGCGTCTCTGTCTGGAGAAGACGCCCCCTGAGCTTTCCTCGGACATAGTTGACAAGGGAATAGTGATGACCGGAGGCGCCTCACTGTTGAGAGGTCTGGACATGCTCCTCAGAGAGGCCACGAATCTTCCGATTTCCATTGCACAAGACCCGCTCACCTGTGTTGTTCTTGGCTCAGGCAAGATTCTCGACAACCTCACAGAATTCGAGAAGGTCATAATGAAGAGTGTCAAGGACTAAGTCCCTTGGCCTCTGCTACCAGCCTCTTCGATCGCAAGAGAGAAACAACAGTCCTCCTCGTTCTTATCTTCTTGTCATTTACGCTGATGGCAGCCGACCAGGGAGGGAGGTTAAGGACTGCACGCGCATTAAGGGTCTTTGTGCTTGGTCCTTTTGAGATGACGGGCAGCTTCGTTTCGACTGTCCTTGAGCTCAAAAGAGAGAACGAACAACTTGCCGATCTCGCGGTGAAGGCATCGGTTGAGAAAGAGCTTCTTCTGGAGGAGAACCTCAGGAAGCAGAGCGGAATGGATATGAAAGAGTTTGCGCACTCTTCCGGGCTTGACCTTGTGCTTGCCCGGGTTGTTGCGAGGTCCACCGAACGATTTGCCTCCACTCTGACAATAGACAAGGGAAAGAAGGACGGTCTCACGCCGGAGATGCCGGTTCTCTCGTCAGATGGAGTCGCAGGGAAACTCGGGCAGGTGTTCGGGCAGTATTCGATTGTCGATCTCATAACAAGCGGTAGGTGTTCCGTTGCGGCACGTCTGCGGAGGACGAGGGTTCACGGAATAGTCTCGTGGGAGAGCTCAGTCGGGGCGCTTAAGATGAAGTATGTTCCAGTCGGTGAGGATGTGAGGGAGGGTGACGAAGTCTTCTCATCCGGGATGGGGGGAGTTTTTCCCGGCGGGCTTAAGCTCGGAACGGTTCGAAAGGTGGGTGTTGCAGAGGACACGTTTCTCAAGGACATAGTCGTTGAACCAAGCGTCAGAATTGCCAGGCTGGAGGAAGTGACTGTGCTGAGAAGCTCAAAGCAAATGGGGAGTCTCCTCAAAGTCTTTACCGAGAGCGAACGCGGACCCGCAGGTTCTTCCAGGATGTCTAAGGCCTCAGAGTATTGAGGCGTGAATGAAGGTAATTCTCCTTGTCCTGGTTCTTCTTCTTGGATTCACGATACAAAGTTCGCTGGTTGAAAAGATTTCCATCCTCGGTTTCAGACCCGACCTCCTTCTGGCCATTGTAGTTTATATCGGCCTCCTCAGAGGGCCTATCCCGGCAAGCGTCGCCGGGTTTGTCATTGGCCTCGTGGTTGACCTTTCGACGACTCACCTGCTGGGGATAAACGCACTCTCGATGTCCGTGGCAGGTTTCGTGGCAGGAAATGTCTGGGTTCACATAAACAGGGAAAGCTCTCTTGCGCAATTCCTCGTTCTCTTTCTCCTCAGTCTTCTTCACGACATCATTTTCTTGATTCTGACTACCGGCGGACGATTGGCTGACATTCTACAATCGTTGGGATGGGTCAGCATTCCATCGGGCCTCTACACCTCTGCCATTTCCCCGGTTCTGTTCCGCATCTTCATGAAGCTGGTGGGAACAAAGGTTAAGCTCGAGGGCAGGGGTTGAGTTTCTTTCCGGTCGATTGACAACGGGAGCAAACGATTTTGACAGAGAGAGAAAGCAAAGGCAGAGTTCTCGAACTCGTAACAGTCGTCGCGTTCGCTCTGCTGGCGCTAAGGGTGCTGACCTTCCAGGTTCTTCAATCTCCACGCTACAAACAATTGTCGGACGAAAACAGGGTCAGGATAGATGTCCTTCAGTCGCCCAGGGGCGATATCTGTGACAGGAACGGCCGGGTCCTGGCAAACAGCCTTCCCTCTTTCAACATCGTTCTTGATGCGTTTGAAAGAAGCTATTTGAGAAAAGAGGCCTTCGTCGAGTCAACAATTGTCTCCGTCGGCAGGCTCTTGGGAGTGAATGAGGACAGCATCCTCTCGGAGGCAATGAGCGGGAAGTCGGCGTCATATGGAAGGATCGTTGTCAGGCGCGGAGCCTCGCTCAATGAAATAAGCGTCGTCGAAGAACGGCTCTCGGAGCTTCCGGGAGTGGAAATAGATGTGGCCCCGGTCAGGCATTACACCCTTGGTGACACAACATGCCATCTGCTCGGATATCTCGGGGAAGTTTCAGCTGATGAGCTTGAGGAAGCCGGCACGGAGATCGGCCCCGGCTCCCTTGTCGGCAGGGGTGGAGTCGAGATGGAATACGATCATCTGTTGAGGGGGAGAGACGGGGCAAGGCTCGTTGAAGTGGACGCCCTTGGAAGGAGAGTCGGGCTTCTTGACAAGTCGCTCGCCAGAACTCCAAGAAGAGGCAGCACGTTAGTTCTCACGGTTGATCGAGATCTTCAACGCGTGGCAGAAAGCGCTTTCGGCGACTGGGAAAGAGGGGCTGTTGTTGTTCTGGATTTGAAAACCGGTGGTGTCCTCGCTTTGGTGAGCAGACCGGCTTTCGACCCGAATCTTTTCTCGTCAGGGCTGAGTCTCGGGGAATGGAGGAAGCTCTTGCTGGATCGAAGGAAACCGTTACTGAACAGGTCGATTCAGGGAACGTATCCGCCGGGCTCAGTGTTCAAGCTTGTTTCGACAATCTCAGGGCTCGCCTCGGGTACGCTGCGTGAGGATGCAACCCTCGGCTCATGCTCGGGCAAGTTCCCATATGGTGGACGGGTCTTCAAGTGCTGGAGTGAGAACGGGCATGGTTCGTTGAATCTCCACGATGCGATTGTCCAGTCCTGTGACGTTTTCTTCTATCGGGTGGGCCTAAAGGTTGGCCTCGATAGGATCTCAAAGTATGCAAAAGAGGTGGGCCTCGGCGAAAAGGCCGATATCGACCTCCCGGGGGAGCGAAGAGGGCTTATTCCGGACAAACGTTTCTATGACAAGAAATTCGGTCCCGGGAAATGGGCAAGAGGTCTTCTTCTCAATCTCGCGATCGGCCAGGGAGAGATTCTTGCCACGCCTCTTCAGCTGGCTATTCTCGCAGAGGCAGTCGCCCTTCGCGGGGTTGTGCTGAAACCGCATGTTCTGCAGGCAATAAGAGTCCAGGATGGAAGGACGATCTACACAAAACTTGAGAAAATCGAGGTGAAGGGAGTTGACCGCAGTCTCTTTGAGACCGTGGCAAGCGCCATGGAGGGTGTTGTTGAAGGTCCCTCCGGAACGGGGAGCAGAGCTCGAGTTCAGAGCGTGGTAATTTGCGGGAAGACAGGCACCGCACAGAATCCTTTCGGAGAGGATCATGCCATCTTTGTCGCCTTCGCGCCCGCCGAGACTCCTGAAATCGCGCTGTGCGTTATCGTCGAGAATGGCGGCCACGGCGGCACGGTCGCTGCTCCAATCGCCCAGAAGATAATGGACCACTACTTCCGGGCCTTCGATAGGGGCGGGATCTAGGAAGCAATATGCTCTTCAGACGAGAATACATAAGGCACATAGACTGGGTACTTCTTGTTACTGTTTTTCTCCTGCTTGGCGTCGGCCTCCTCCTTGTTTTCAGCGCGACACAACCGATCGGCAAGAGCGACAGACACGACCTTTTCCCCAGGCAGCTCCTTTGGGTGGCGACAGGGCTCATCGTTATGTGTTTTGTCGCAGTCATTCCTCAGCGAGTTTTCGATGGACTCGCTCCATACTTCTACTCGGTGGCAGTTCTTCTCCTCACTCTCGTGCTCTTCGCGGGTACAGAGGCCTTTGGAGCGAGAAGATGGCTTGCCTTTGGATCGCTCCGTTTTCAGCCGTCAGAGTTCTCAAAATTCGCCCTCATAATTCTTCTTGCCAGATTCTATTCAAAGCCGAGGACGAACATGAAATATTCGAGGAATTTCATTATTCCATTGCTTCTCTCCGTCCTGCCGGTGCTTCTGATCCTGAAAGAGCCTGATCTCGGAAGCGCAATCTCCATTTTGTTCATATTCCTGGCGATGGCGTACTGGGCCGGGACCCCCAAGCTTTACCTCATCCTCATGCTTTCCCCTGTGCTCAGCACGTGTTTCGGTTTCATTACTCCTCTGTTCGTGGCGTTCGTCTTCTGTCTTGGTTTTTTCCTTTACTATGCGAGGATTCCGCTCTCGATTTCTCTGCCATCGTTCTTCGTGAATATTGCACTCGGCGCAGGGAGCCCTCTTGTGTGGAGGTCTCTCGAGCAGTATCAAAGAGACAGGATACTGACTTTCATCGATCCTGGAAAAGATCCGCTCGGAGCAGGGTATCAAATTATTCAGTCGAAGATAGCAATCGGCTCCGGAGGAGTCTTCGGCAAAGGGTTTCTTGAGGGAACCCAGAAGGCACTTTCATTTCTTCCGGCTCAGCACACAGATTTTATATTCTCGGTCCTTGGTGAAGAATTCGGGCTGTTGGGCTCTCTTTTTGTCATCCTTCTCTTCTTCGTATTGTTCCTCAGGTGCATAAGCATTTCGGTAAAATCTCCCAGTAAGCTTGGGAGCCTCCTGGTGGTTGGTGCATCTGCATCCATCTTCTACAATGCTGTAGTGAACACCTGGATGGCCGTGGGACTTGCGCCTGTGACCGGCATTCCGCTTCCATTTGTCAGCTACGGAGGGTCATCACTTCTTACGACGCTCTCACTCGCCGGCCTTGTATTCAACGTGCATTTGAGACGTCATGAGTTCTGACGGCGATGAGCCGTGAGGTGGCTTTCGCGGGAGGGATGGGGAACCCATCTTGGTGAGCAAGGTGGGGATACCCAGCCCTTCAGAGGCTGGGAGGGGCAAGGATTCCCCGCCTGGCGAGCCATAGATGGGTCATCCCGGAGCGGAGCCGGCGAAACGCTCACTCGCCGTCGGGCACCGTGGTCGCTGAAATCGGGATACTCACAATCATGAACTTCTTTGATGATGAGAGCCGCGAACATGATAGAATATGGAAAGGATATGGAATGATTCCGGTCTCGGCCGGTTTCCCGGCTGGTTGAATCCAGAGGAGGAGGAAGATTGCACCCGGTTATCCTGTCAATAGGACCGCTTGAGATCAAGGCCTACGGGCTGATGCTGGCAATAGCTTTCTGGATTGCAATTCTGATTGCTCCAAGAGAGCTGAGAAGAAAGGGCATTGACAGCGAGGTGGTGCCGAGCATTTCGTTGATTGTAATTATCTCTTCCCTTGTCGGAGGGAGAGTGGCATTCGTTTTGTCTCACCTGGCGGAGTACAGGAGGGCTCCTCTGGATATTCTCAAAGTCTGGGAGGGAGGCCTCACTTTCTATGGCGGATTCCTGCTGGCGGTTGTTGTCGGTCTTGCGTACCTCAGAAGGAAAAGAGTGCCCCTCCTCCGGTTCTGCGATGCAGTGACTCCGGCCCTTGCCCTCGGGGAAGGGATAACGAGAATAGGCTGTTTTGTTAACGGATGCTGTTTCGGAGTGCCGACAACCCTTCCATGGAGTGTAGTGTTCCCCAAAGGCTCATACGCGGATTATCAGTTCGGACAAGTCGCCGTTCACCCGTCGCAGCTTTATTCCAGCGGTGCGGGGTTTCTAATCTTCATCCTTGTCATTCTTCTTAGAAGGAGAGTGAAAAGAGACGGTTCTCTCTTCATGTGCCTGGTTTTCCTGGATTCATGTGCAAGGATTCTCATCGACTGTACCAGATTCTATGAGGTCGGTTCGAACTTCGGAAGAATGATTCCTTATGCGCTGCTCGTCGTCTCTGCCGCCTTTCTTGTGCAAGGATTCCTGAGAAGGGAGCGTGGAGCCGCAGTGACAGTGCCGGAGACAGAACAGTGAATTGGGCAGGGACAGGTGAGAAGACATCTCTTCTGGGCATATTAGGATTTCCTTTGATCGGGTCTCTTTCCCCGGCCTTTCAGAACGAGGGTCTGAGGTTTCTGGGGCTTGACTATGTGTATGTGCCTTTTTCAGTGAAACCGCCCCTCCTCAGACAGGCTATCGCAGGTCTCAAGGCGCTGGGCTCAAAGGGCTTCAATGTGGCAGCGCCGTTCAAGATGTGCTGCATACCGTTCCTGGACGGACTCTCGCATGAGGCCAGGGAATGCGGAGCCGTGAATACTGTCGTAAAAAGAGGAAACAAGTTCGTCGGCTACAATACCGAGGGGAAAGGGTTCCTCAGATCGCTTGACGAAGCCCGTTTTGACCTGGGAGGGAAGAACATTGTCGTGATGGGAGGTGGGGGGGCAGCAAGAGCGATTTCCTTTTCAGTGTTGAAGAGAAAGCCATGCGGTCTCACGGTGCTCACCAGGAAATCCGAAGCGGTGAAGAAGTGGCTGCATCCGGCTAAGGTAGTATCCGTAATGTCCTATGGCGACAGGCGGGTTGGCTCTGTGCTTTCCGAGACAGACCTCCTTGTTAATGCAACAGTGGTCGGAATGTCGGATGCTGGCCGCATGCTTGTGGACCTTTCCCTTTTGAAGAAGGGGGCGGTGGTTTTTGACATAATCTTCTCGCCTTCACACACCAGATTCTTGAAGAAGGCCAGGGAAGGAGGATTTGAGACACTGAATGGGTTGTCCATGCTGCTGTGGCAGGGGGTCTTTTCATTTGAGCTCTGGACAGGTGGAAGAGCTCCCGTCGAGAAGATGAGAGACGCGCTCGCAAGGGCGTCGAGAGAAGCAGTTCCGTGAACGACTGAGACAACTTCCGGACTGTGGGAAAGGAGTGCGGCGGTGAGGTGCGGGGAAAGTCACGGAAGAGCATGCACCTTCCTTCTGGATACGTTTTTCGGAATCTTTTTTCCCTCAAGCTGTGTTTCATGTGGTGGGCACGTGACGAGAAACGAACCAGTATGCGAAGCGTGCTGGGCGAATGTGCAGCCGGCTTGCGAGGAGTTCTGTTTTGCATGCGGAATGTCAGAAAGGAGAGCTGTTACATACCCTGAGAGGGTCGCTTGCGCGGAGAACACACACAAGCCGTACAGGGCAAAAGCGGTATTCGTTGCAGGAGGCGAGATCCTTTCTCTTGTACATGCTTTCAAGTACAGAAGACACAGGTTCCTGGGAGACGCGATGGGAAAGCTGATGTCTCTCTCTCTTCACGACTCTTCACTGCTTAGAAGAGACTCGGTGCTTCTTCCGGTCCCTTTGCACCGGACCAGAATGAGAGAGCGTACATTCAATCAAAGCGAAATCCTTGCCGGGAAAGTTGCAGAAACGGCCGGCATACCCGTCATCGCCGGCGCACTTGAAAGGAAAAGACTGACTATGTCCCAGGCAGAGCTTCCCGCAGAAAGAAGATGGCTCAACGTTAGAGATTCCTTTACGGTGAAGATGGGATCCCTGGTTGAAGGAAGAGACATCATATTGGTGGATGACGTGGTCACTACGGGTGCGACTGTCTCATCTTGCGCAGGGGTACTGGAAGACGCTGGAGCGAAAAGCGTAAGCGTCCTCGGTTTTGTGGTTGCCTGAGAAGTTGTTGCGCTAACGAAAGAGCTATGATAGAGTTAACCGGATGCCAAAAGTAGCAGGGAAAGTCGAGATCAACCAGTCAAGATGCAAGGGCTGTGAGCTTTGCGTCTCTGTGTGCCCTCTCGGGGTCCTCGGGATGTCAGAAGACTTCGGCCCGCTGGGATATCACCCTGCCGTTGCGGTAAACATGGACGCATGCAATGGCTGCACACTGTGCGCTCTGATTTGCCCGGACATGGCGATAGAGGTCTTTAAGGAGTAAAGCTCCGGGTTTCGGGGAGATTGTCAGAGGGGCGAGAAGCCCCTATGAAAGTGTCGTGTCCGGGGGCAAAGACATAGACAAGGAA
>JASEGR010000032.1 GCA_030017955.1 Candidatus Eisenbacteria bacterium | reverse complement strand
TTCTATGCCTCAAGACCAGAGTCCGGTTTTCAACTTTAAATAGTCCGGTTTTGAATTTTAACTGACAACACCTTGACTAAGATTGACTTCCACATCCGGGGCAAGTAGAATCGTTATCCATTGTGAAAAAGATCCTTCTTAGGTTACTTGTTGCACAAATTCTTGTTTTTCCCTTCTTGAGCTGTCTCCTGCCTCGCGGAGCCGCATTGGCTTCAGACAAGGTCTCCATTCCAAGATCGCTTTTCCCGCCGAGCCAGCCTGCATGGGCGTTCAAGCAGGGTATTCCTCCCGGCACGCCTTTCAGCAGATCCATACTTGAAAAGAAGCGGATGGAGAGGAAACTTGCGTTTGAGAAGAAAGGGATTCATCTGACCGACCTGCAGTTATCTGCATTCCCGGAGACTCTCAGGGTCCTTGGGATAAGGGTAGAATTCCAGGAAGACAATGACCCTCATTCAACCGGAAACGGCAAGATGGACTTCGTGGGATACGGAGACCCTCTTCTTCCGGACGGAGGGAAGAACCTCCTCTACGATCCCCCGCACACAAAAATATACTTCGAGAGGCAGTTTGACGCGCTGAGAAACTACTACCAGGCTGTCTCCGGAGGGAGGCTGAGACTGAGTCCGGACACGACCTGGGAAGGCGGAAAACTCGAAATCATCGGTACCGTCATGCCCGCCGCGGAATCGCTTAGCTACACCCTTCCTCACCCCTTGGGCTACTACAGCGATTACGGACAAAACCTGGTCAGCGGTGACGGTTATAGATGGGGGTTTGGTCTTGGCGCTCTTCTTGTGGATGCCATATACCAGGCGGAGCAGGACGTGCCGTCATTCAAGGCGTATGACGGGATTGTCCTCTTCCATGCAGGTTCAATGCTTCAGGTGAGCGGATCTTTCCTTCCGTATCCGCCATATGACCTGCCTGCCGTTACCATCTTCGATTTTCAGCCGCCGCTCACAGCCCATGCCGGGGCAGATACAATTTGGGGCGGCTCAATCGTCGCCGAGAAGGCGAGGTTTGAAGACGTATTCTTCGGAATACAAGGGACTCTTTGTCACGAATTCGGTCATCAGCTGGGCCTTCCGGATCTTTACGATGTTTCCTACCAGTCTGTCGGTGTCGGCGAATGGGACCTCATGTCAGACGGTGGATATCTCGGTCAGGGTTTCATTCCGGGGCAGCCTTCAGCCTGGGTCAAGAAGTTCCTGGGCTGGGTGACTCCGAGAAAGATTGATAGTGCCGTCGATTCGACAATCACACTAAGAGCGGTCGAACTCTACCACCCCGACAGCTCGGTTGTTCAAATTCCTGTAAACGGCCACGAATATTTTCTTATTGAAAACAGGCAGAGCAACCTCAAAGGGACGGTTGTCGATACAGTCTTCGGGTTGATGAAGAATGGAGTCCTCATCCTCGTTGACGAATACGATGCATTCCTGCCCGGGTCAGGGCTTCTTATCTGGCACATTGATGAAGACATCATTTACGGGAATTTCCAGGAAGTTCAGGCAGGGGCTATCAAGGGCGTTGACCTTGAAGAGGCCGACGGCATTCAGGATCTTGAATATTGGAGGGGTTCACCGTACGACAGCTACGGCAGCCCGTTTGACCCGTTTTTTCTTGGAAACAACCGGTCATTCGGGGACGCGACTGTCCCTAACTCAAAGACGAACAACGGGGCATTTACCTATATTTCGGTTAGCGATATCAGCAGGAGTGACACGCTGATGACATTCCGGCTCAATACCGGATGGAGAAAAAGAGGATTCCCGGTTGAATCCGCCGGCGCATTCACAATGAGCTCTCCCGCTTTCTACGACCTTGATGGCGACGGAAAACCGGAGGTAGTCTCGGCAGCCTCGGACGGGAGGGTCTACGCCTGGAGGCCGGATGGTTCCAAGTTCATAGCAAACAGCGATTCGCTTTCTTATTATGTCAAAGCCGGAAGGGACAGCGCACTCATCAAAGTGCCGCTTGCCGTGATTGGTGAGACATCGGGAGCCGTGTTCTCTTCGGTGTCTATCGCTGACATCGATGGAGACGGCATTCCGGAGATCTGCACGGGCGATACGGATGGGAAGCTCTATGTCTGGAAGGCAAAGGATGCCGACTCGAATGGCAGAGCCGACTCTCTGAGCGGATTTCCGGTGAAGACGGACGGAATGATTGTCTCATCGCCCCTTCTCTCGGATTTGGATGGGGACGGGAAGATGGAAATCATCTGGGGTTCAGACGACTCCAAGCTTCATGCCTGTGATTTTACCGGCGCGGTGCTCCCGGGTTTCCCCGTGTATCTCGGACGTGAGGTAAGGGCGACGCCTTCATCTTACGACATTGACGTGAACGGGAAGAAGGAGATCATAGCGGTCTCGGGTGATGGAAGGGTCTTCTTCGTGAAAATGGACGGAACTCAATATCCTGGAAGTCCGCACCTGACTCCGAGGCTCGGACTTGCGAGCTCTTCTCCATCGATCGGCGACATCGACAGAGATAACGTGCCTGAAATTATTTTCATAACTCCTGAGAACACGCTGACCGCAGTAAAAATCTCAGGAGCCGTTGCGGCCGGCTGGCCGGTTTCGCTTTCGGGAGACCCATTTCAGAACCTGTACGTCATTCCGTCGCCTGCGCTCGGCGACGTTAACAATGACGGTTTTCTGGACGTAGTGGTGGCATCAGGGAAAAAACTCTACGCGTTCAACCATAATGGCACCCATGTAACCGGATTCCCGATCGAAATCTCCAGCTCCGGGGAGATTTCTTCGTCACCCATAATCGTTGACGTTGACGGCGGCCTCGGGATCATTGTTGGCTCGCCGGATGGACTTATTCACGGCTTCAAAGGGGACGGCAAAAAGCTCCCCGGCTTTCCCCTCACGTGCGGCGGACCTGTCAATTCGACCCCGGTGTTCGGCGACCTTGATGGAAACGGGAAACAGGAGCTGGGAGCGGGCAGCGATGATGGGTTCTTCTACCTTTGGGAGCTTCCCTTGAATAGCGCAGGAAAATCACCCTGGCCGACATTTCTACAGAACTCAGCGAGGAGAGGTTACTACCCCGATTCGCTTTTCCCATCGCCAAAGGTTCTTCCCGAATCCCCGCTTGTCGAGAACCTTTACTGCTATCCCAATCCAACCTCGGCGGGGACAAAAATAAGGTTCTTCTTGAACAAGAATGCGACTATTGAAGCAAGTGTTCTCACGGTCTCAGGCGGAGTCGTCTGGAAAGAGACCAGAGATTTCGCAGGAGCGACGGATAATGAATTTGCATGGGACGGTACCAAAGCAGTATCCGGTCTTTATCTTGTTCGAGTAGAGGCCCGCTCAGGAGGAAAGAAGGAGGTTTACATGAGGAAACTTGCAATCCTGAGATAGAGACTTCGCGTTTCCGCAACCTTCAGGAATGAGTTCCCCGCCCGGATCCACCGACTTCCCTGCTGTTTCAGTCCCAATCAGATTAAGCTTCGGATTTCTAACTGTTTTGCCGATAACTATGCCGAAAGGAAACACTTATGCCTGAAGAACTCACCCAGTTGAAGCGGCTTGAAGGCGAGGCCAAGTCGGCCGCGACAAAGTACGAGGCAGTTTTTGAGTATTCGACAAGTGGCTCCGCAATCGTGCGCGGTGACACAACTCTTGAGTCTGTTAATGCGGAGTTCGTGAAGATCTTTGGGTATTCAAAAGAAGAAATAGAAGGAAAGATGATGATCACCGACTTCCTTCCTGAGGCAGAGAAAAAGAGGATTCTTGGATATCACAAAGGGAGAAGGTCCGGCGACTCTTCCATCCCGAATGAATATCAATTCACGTTTCTGACGAAGTCAGGAGAAGAAAGGCTAGCCAATATAGCTGTAAGGCTTATTTCTGGAACAGACAAGTCAATTGCCTCAATCAGAGACATCACGGTCGAACGAACATTGCAGGAGGAGCTCATCAGAAAAAACAGAGACCTCTCTGTACTTTATTCGCTTGCTGATACAGCAAGCCAATCCCTGGACCTGGACGTAATCTTGAATGAGGGATTGACAAAGGTGGCCTCGGCCATGGGCACCGAAGCAGCAGCACTCTACCTTCTCGACGAAGACGGGCAGAAGCTTAGTCTTGCCGCTCAAATAGGCATTCCTCCACGGTTGGCAAAGGAAGCTTCAGTGCTCAATATTGGAGAAGGTATAGCTGGAAGGGTTGCCCAGTCCGGGAAGCCGGAGGTTGTGGAGGACCTTGCGTCCGACAGCAGACTCACCGCTCCTCATGCCAGGGAGATCGGCGTAAGAGAGTATGTTTGCGTTCCCTTGAGCGCAAAAAACAGACTCATCGGGGCACTCTCCTGTGGAGGTCGGAAAGGACTCAAGTTCTCCAGGGAGGACGTTGAGCTCCTCAGTTCGATGGGCACGCAAATAGCAATTGCGCTTCAAAATGGAAGACTCTTCAGCGAGAAAGAGAGGAAGATAGCTCAACTCGCGGCACTCAGCCGGATTGGGCAGGCAATAAGTTCGACGTTGAGACTGGATGAGCTCCTCGACCTCATCCACAAGCAGGCCGGGACACTCATGGATGCCTCGAGTTTCTATATCGCCATATTCGACCAAGAAAGAAACGAAATCCAGTTCCCAATCTACATCGACGAAGGAACAAAGAGAGAGAGAAAGACACAACGAAAGTTCGCAAACGGCCTTACCGAGCACATAATAAGGACTGCTAAACCGCTAAACATACCGTGTAATGTTGAGCAGAAATGCATTGAACTTGGAGTTGACGCTATTGGCCGCAATGCCCAGTCGTGGTTGGGCGTTCCTATGTTTTCGGGCGAGAGAGTGACCGGAGTGATGTGTGTCCAGAACTACACAAAGGAACGCGCTTACTCGTTCGAGGATTTGGAGCTTCTCTCGACTCTGGCGAGTCAGGCAGGCGTAGCGATTGAGAACGCCGGGCTATTCGAGGAGTTGAAGCTGGCATATGAGAATCTCAAGTCTACCCAGGATGAACTGGTGAAATCTGAAAGACTGGCAGCGGTGACACAGACCGTGATTGCCCTCAACCATGCCATAAACAACCCACTTGCATCTATCGTCGGCAATTCCCAGTTTGTATCGATGACTAAAGAGAAGTACGACGCGAGCGTTGTGGAGAGAATGAAGAAGATTGAGAAGGATGCTCTGAGGATAAAGGAAGTAACCGAGAAGATGGCCCGCCTGATAGAGGCCGCAGTAACGGAATACCCTGGCGGCCAAAAGATGATAGATGTTGAAAGCTCAAGGACAAAAGAGACAAGCGGCGTCAGCTAGTGTGCCGTCCCAGAGATAACTCTAGGCAGTTTTCCTTGCGGCCCTAATCCCTTTCTGCACTGCATCTGACTTGAGGCAGTTCGTGCACACATCAAGCTTTCTCACCTGGCCGTCAATGATAACCCGTACTCTCTGAAGATTCGGAAGCCATCTTCTCTTTGTAACGTTGTGTGCGTGACTCACGGCACTTCCGAACTGCCCGCCTTTTCCGCAAATATCGCATTTCTTAGCCATCACATTCTCCTTCTTTGCGCCTCAAGTATTGTCACATCAAGAAACTTGTCTGTCCGGCTTTGTATTCTTATCGAAGCTCTCATTAGAATAGCACACCCTGCCCGAAATGCAATAGCCCAGAGCTTGCCGAGAATCATGAGGGCAAGCTTCGGTTCGTTGACCTTGTGAACCTGTTGGTGTAGCTTGGGGACGCGATCCGCAAAGTTGATCTCACGGAGGGAGCGCTGTGGAAAAGCTGTTGCAGCCTGCTCAATACTTGAAAGGAGTGGGGCCGAAAGTCGCTTCCATCCTCATGAAGCTCGGGATATTCACGGTTGAGGATCTTCTCTACTATTACCCGCGTGACTACATAGACCGCTCGAATCTGAAGCCGATTTCGAGTCTCAGGCCGGGAGAGAAGGCGGCAACAGTGGGGAGAGTGCTTTCGTTTTCAGTTCGAAGAACGAGCCAGGGAAGACGCGACTTTGTCCTCTATCTGGGTGATGAAGAAGGTGAGATTGAGTGCGTCTGGTTTAATCAGCCGCACCTTGAGAGGGTCTTCAAGGCAGGCCAGACCGTAGTTCTCTACGGCGAGGTCGTCCTATTCAGGGGCATTCAGATGAAGAGCCCCGTCTATGAGGTAGTCAAAGGAGAGTCAACGGAGCTTATCCACACCGGGAGGATAGTCCCCAATTATTCACTTACTGCGAACCTGAGCCAGAAGTTTCTGAGAGGCCTCATAAAGCGGGCGCTGGACGACCTAATCGGCGAGACCAGGGAGCATCTCCCGCGCGGGATACTGGAAAAGAGGAAACTTCTTCCTCTGGGAGAAGCTCTGACACAGATACACTTTCCTCTTTCGTCCGAAGATCAGATGAAGGCCAGAGAAAGGCTTGTGTTTGATGAATTCTTCTTCCTTGAGGTCGTTCTTGCGAGAATGAGAAATGAGCATGAAGCCCTGACGAAATACATGAAGCTCGGGATACCACAAGATGTCTCCCGGACCTTTCTGAAGAAACTTCCTTTTCGCCTTACTGAAGCTCAGAAGAGAGTGATACGTGAGATTGAATCAGACATTCGTGGTCCGAGACCAATGAATAGGCTTCTTCAGGGAGACGTCGGCTCCGGGAAAACGGTCGTTGCAATCTACGCATGCTTGAGGGCCGTTGAAAACGGGTATCAAGCTGCGTTCATGGCCCCGACCGAGATTCTCGCATGGCAGCATTTCGCAACAATCAAGAGACTTACTTCTGGACTTGGCGTACGAATCTTCCCGTTGACCGGGGAAACAGAGGCCAGGGAGAGAAAAGAGATGAGTGATGTCCTCGGGAGGGGAGAGCCGGTCCTTGTCGTTGGCACGCATGCTCTCATTCAGGAAGGGGTCGGATTCGGAAATCTTGGGCTCATAGTTGTTGATGAGCAGCACCGCTTTGGCGTCAGGCAGAGGCTCGCACTGAGGGAGAAGGGAGTTTCCCCCGACACTCTTGTGATGACTGCAACGCCGATTCCCAGGACACTTGCGCTGACTCTCTATGGCGATCTCGACATATCGCTTCTTGACGAGATTCCGCCGGGGAGAAAGAAGATACTTACAAAGGCAACCTCTGTCGAGAATCGGGAAAAGGTCTACAGGTTCATTGGCGATAAACTGTCCCATGGACACAAGGCCTACCTGGTGTACCCGGTCATTGACGAGACTGAAAGGACCGACCTGAGAGCTGCCGTTGAGATGTCGGGCGCTCTGAAGAAGAATCCGCTCTTCAAGAAAACTGAGATCGGACTTCTTCATGGACGAATGAAGAGGGAAGACAAAGACAAAGTCATGGAGCAGTTCAGGACAGGGAAGATCAAGCTCCTCGTTTCGACTACTGTGGTGGAAGTTGGAATTGATGTTCCCGATGCCACAATAATGGCTATTGAACACCCGGAAAGGTACGGCCTTTCTCAACTCCACCAGCTCCGCGGCCGCGTGGGTCGCGGGGAAACGAAGTCCTACTGCATTCTGATCGGAGAAGAAAGTAGTCTTGGCAGGCTCAGAATTCTTGAGGAATCATCAGATGGATTCAAAATTGCCGAGGCTGACCTTGCGATGAGGGGGCCAGGCGACATCCTTGGGACAAGACAGCACGGATTGCCGGAGCTCAGAATTGCAAGCCTGACAGCTGATTTTGGCATCTTGACCGAGGCAAAGGAGGATGCGTTTCAACTTATTGAGAAAGATCCGGCGCTTGCAGATTCAGACCATCAGATCCTGCGGAAAACGCTTGATAGGAGAATAGGCCAGGCCTCAAAGTTTGCCGATACCGCCTGACACTCAGAGCTTCTGCATGACTCTTTTCCGCTTCATGTAGACAAAAAGTGCGGCAGCAAGAAACCAAAGCACCAAACCGACGAATCTCAGAATATCTTTTCTTTCGATACGTTCGACGGACAGCCCGACAAATACCGCCGAAATGAGGAACAGAGTCCTCATTGAAAAATCTCTGGTCCCGAAGACCCGTCCTCTGATTCCTTCGGCCACTGATTGCTGGATCGTCGTCTCGCTGGTAATGAATATCGGAGATATTGCAGCCCCCATAAGAAAGACTATCAGAGTCATTTGGAAAAAACTGCCGGCGAATGTAAAGAGGAAGATTGAAATTCCGAGAATAACGAATCCTCCTGTGATTATGTGACTCCTCGTGAGCTTTCCTCCGTAGCGGACCATCAGAATCGAGCCAAAAATCGCGCCGCACCCCAACGCCCCAAGAAGAAATCCCATGGCTTGTGTGATTTCACCAGAAACCTTTCTCACAAGGGCGGTTCCCCCGACAAGAAGGGCAGCTCCTCCGGCCATTGGAAAGATGAAAGAAAGAATGGAAATTCTTACGCTCCTGTTCGATCTTATCGTTCTCCATCCCTCTACTATTTCCAGAGCCGCCCTCCTAAGCTCTGCAAGAAGCCGGACCTGCCTTCTGTCGGAGGGGATTCCATTTGCCGCCAGGTTCGGGCTCTTCGCCGGGTGATACCTTATGAACGAGATTGCAGCAACAGAAAACATAAATGAAAGCGAATCAAGATAAAGCGCGAATCTCCAGCCGGCTTTTGCAACTATGAAACCGCCCAACGCAGAGCCCAGGATTGTTGCGGATATTGCCCCGAAAGAGGCAACCGAGTTTGCCTGAAGAAGCCTCTCTTTTTGAACAAGCTCCGGCAGGATCGCCGAACGTGCAGGCAGGAAGAAGACATTCATCGTGTAGAGCAGAAACACGACGCCATAGACCGGATAGAGTGAATCCGAGAGCGTCCTCGCGAATGGAATAAGTATCACGAGCCCCGCTCTTATCAAATCGCACGACATGAGGACCCTTTTTGTATTCCATCTGTCAACGAGGACTCCTATGAATGGCCCAAAGAGGATTGCGGGCAGCAGGATGAATATGGTCAGCTTCGAGAGCTCAAAGGAGGATCCGGCAATCCTGAATTCCTGAGTTTCCTGCGATATGAGGCCGAAGAGAGCGAGGCTATTGAGCCTGTCCCCGAATATTGAGACGAACTGTCCTGTCCAGAGTGCTGCGTAGTCGAGGTTTGCAAAAAGTCGTGGCTTCAATCTGGTATTCAGGTTTGGGCCGCTGTAAAGACGGAGGGTTCTGCAAAACGGGAGGTACATTCTCTTTTCCTGCCGAGAACTTCGGAATAGTAACTCTCGATCCTTCCGGTGATTCGCTCCCAGGAATAAGAAAGGGCCTTTTTTCTTCCAAGTTCTCCCATGGCGGCTCTCTCAGCACCATTTCTGGCAAGATTGACTATCGCCTCCGCCAGAGAGCCGGGGTCCTTTGGCTTAACAAGGAGACCCTCCCTGGAATCAGTCACAACAGTTCTGTATCCAGGGATGTCGCAAGCGATAATTGGTTTTCCCGAAGCCATGGCTTCAAGGAGAACGATTCCGAAACTCTCGTTCCTGGTAGCAGGAGAACAGAATATGTCACACGTGGCATAGAACCTGGGCAAGAGTTCTCTGGAGATCTTACCGACAAAGTGGACATGGGGTTTTATGTGCCCATCGACCTTTTGGCCGAGAATTCTTCTCAAATATCCACCCCCAACGATTATCAATCTGACGTTTCCTCCAAGCTCTCTGAAAATTCTTGGCATCGCCTCAATCAGATTGCTCAACCCCTTCCTTGGGTCCAATCTGCCCACGAAAAGAAGATTGACTTTCCCGTCAAGAAACTCAGGAAGCGGCTCATTTGCGGGATGAAACCTGTTTGTATCGACGCCGTTTGGAATTATCACATATTCGCCGCCGAAATACTTCGCGATGAGCTCCCTGGCCGGCTCTGAGACGGCTATCTTTCCGACAAGGTTGGCGTGGTGCTTCCTGAGAAAGTGCCTGAAGAGCTGATATCCTCTACTTCTCTTTGCCGAGGAATGAAATGTGCCGACGACTGGACATGTGGCATTCATATTGGCAAAGAGCGGAAGCGTCGGGGCCAGAGGATCATGTACATGGAGTAAGTCAAAATTCTCGGACAGCAGGAAATCTCTGAGCCTCTCGCTTAGTTTTCTTCCCACCGTGAAATTGGAAAAAGATCCGTTGGACGGGATAAGAATGCTCCTGCCAATCCTGACTACATCCGGAAATTCTATCTCTTCTCCTCCGTTTGCCGGCATCCGTCCGGTTACTATCTTGACCTTATGCCCCAGTTCTCTGAGGAAATGAGAGGTGTAGTGCACGTGCTCGGTGACTCCCCCGTAGGTAGGATAGTAAGCTTGACTCACAATCGCTATCTTCACGAGAAGTCCTCTTCTAAGACCATACGCTCCTGAAAATGCACCATTGTCCGAGATGCTCGGCTACGTCTTTCTCCTGTATTGACACCACGTGCTCCGTAAGTTCTTCCGCCACTATGTCCTTTTCGCCCTGAGGAGCGTGCACAGGTGCCATGATGTCAATGGAAAACCTGAACCTTCCCCGCCTCACAACATGTGCCGGCACGATGGGAGCACCTGTCTTGATTGATAGGACGGCAGGCCCGCGAGGCATCAGGGTTTTTCGTCCAAAGAACTCTACCTCGAAGCCCGCGGAGTACAGGTTTCCGTCCACAAGAAGTACCACAATTTCGTTCCTGTTCAAAGCCAGAAAAAGGTCTCTGTATCCTTTTTCAGGCGAAATCACGTCTATTCCAAACCTCTCCTTCATATTTCTGACCTGAGGGGAAAGCCACTTGCCGAGCTGGGCGCCTGCTACTACATTGAGCTTGTAGCCGGACAGAGCAAGATATGTCCCGCCGATTTCCCAATTTCCGATGTGAGACGCGACTATTATCGCTCCCTTTCCCTCCGACAGTGCTGAATCCAGATTTTCAGATCCTTGCACGCTGACGTTATTGAAGATGGTTTCCCTTCCGACTGATGAAGTCCGGAAGAACTCGAAAAGGAAATAGTTGAAACTTGTGAAAATCTCTTTCCGGAGTTCTCTCACGCTCTTGCCGTTCTCAAGATAAGCATTTCCGGACTTGAGGATTGTCAGAAGGTTGGAATTGACTGCCTGCCTCCTGCGGGGAAAACAATAGATGTGAAAAGGCACAAGAAGCCTTGCCAGGAAGTATCCTGTCGTGAGCGGAATTAGAGAGGCAGTGGCAGAGGCAAGTCGGAAGAAGCTCCTCGAAAGCATCCGAAGCCATCCTTTCTGCTCAAAATACAACGGGAAGGTCCGCTTCTCATGCATCAGATTCAAGCGCTGGGGCCCAATGAAAAGGACGGTGTATCGGTGCACATAGGCTACGCATCCGGCGGAGGGATGTCAAGATTTTTATGGGATTGCGCGCAATCAATGCGATATTTTTGACAAGACGCCCGGAGTTTCATGTTGATGATGTATCTCGGTCTGTGAGATAATCCATTGTCACTGCCGGTGAATCTGTGGCAAAGTCTCCCGTCGCAGCTGCACTGATTGTCTGTTAGCGCCGAAGGCCTTTGGATCTTCGACCGCATAACCTCATCGTTTGCGAAGGAGTAAGCAATGAAAGCAGTCGCAAAAGAAAAGCCTTCAACGGATAAACCGTGGGAACGCGGCCTGCTGCTTGTCGAAAGAGAAACCCCTGTTGTCCGGAAGACGAATGATGTGCAGTTAAAGGTTGTTGCTGCCGGCATATGCGGGACCGACGTCGGCATTTACGAGTCAAAGGCTTCGATAAAGAACAACATGCTGATGCTGTCAACCCCCGACGTCGTTCTCGGCCACGAATTCTGCGGAAGGATCACCGATGCGGGACCCAAGGCCAGACTGCATTTGGCTGACCTGGTGATCCGGAAGGCAAAGCAGTACAAAGATATCAAAAGGTTCACCCGGAGCCGGACGGCAGCGCAGATTGCAGGAGACAAGACTTTCATTGAATTCCTGAATCAGCACTTTGTCAGTACGGCAGAGATGCACCTTACTTGCGGAGTTTGCACGCAATGTAAGCTGGGACAATATCATGTCTGCACGAATACCGTAATTCGGGGACTGCATGGTGACGGTGCCTTTGCCGGGTATATCGTGCTCCCTGCTGAGAATCTCTTGATCTTCAGGAATGGAGAGATACCGGAAGAGATTGTGGCTTTCATGGATGCAATCGGCAATGCAACGCACACGGTACAATCTCTGTCGGGAATCAAGGGGAAGACAGTTGCAGTACTGGGCGCCGGTACCATCGGATTGATGTCTGTGGCAATTGCGAAAGGGGCGGGCGCGAAGAAAGTTCTTGTCAGCGATGCATCCCACGGAGCTAACACACACGAGAAGCTGGAGAACACGCGTTTCAGAATCGCGCGGCTCCTGGGAGCAAGCGAGTGTTTCGACGTGTCGCTTCCTGAAGAGAGAGAGCTGTTTCACAAGGTTGCGAAAGAGCAAAACTCTGGCACTGGCGTTGATGTTGTTCTGGAAATGTCCGGCAGTTACAGCGCCTACGAGGATGCTTTCAAGATTCTCCGCATGGGCGGGGAGATTTCCCTGCTCGGACTGACAAACGGAACAACGCCTTTTGATTTTGCGAAAAACGTCATCTTCCCAGGTGTCACCATCCATGGTGTAATCGGGAGGCGCGTCTGGTCGACTTGGGATATGATGACGGATATTCTGAAAAAGGGCCTGGCACGGCGGTTCATGAGATCCGGTTTTATCACTCATCAGATCCGCCTTGAGGAATTCGACAGAGGTTTTCGGGCTATCGCAAACGGGGACGCCATCAAAGTCCTGCTGAGACCCTGAGTCCTCATGTTCAAGGGAATCGGCGTAGATCTCGTTGAGATAGAGAGGTTCAAGCACCTTCAGGATAAGGAAGAGTTTCTCGGCCAGATCCTGACCGAGAAGGAAATCCTGGACATTCGGGGAAGCGACAGGCAGGACTTCCTGCAGGCAAAGTTGTTTGCAGTGAAGGAAGCGGTCCTCAAGGCATTGGGCTGCGGTCTGCAGCTTGGCACTCACTGGCACGACATAGAGATATCCAGAGACCTGAAGGTGACTCTATCCGGCGCATTTGAGAGGGCGGCCAGGGCGAAGTCGGTCAAGAAGATTCACGTTTCAGAATCTCATTCAGAAGACTACGCGGCAGCTCTGGTCATTATCGAGTGATAACAAGAAGGGACCCCATGAGCAACATTGGTCCGTACGAGCAGAAATACAAGACTTTTGACTGGAATGCTGCATCTGAAGAATTCCAGTACGGTAAAGGCGGACTTTTCAACATTGGCTACTACTGCAGCGATCGAATCTGCGAGAAAGGGCTCGGGCAGAAGCTTGCCTTTCTTTGGGAAGGGTTCGATGGTCATGTCAGGAAGTTCACCTACGATGACATAAGGATCTGCAGCAACACTTTTGCCAAATTCCTGAAAGATATCGGTTTGAATGCCGGCGACAGAATTTGCATCTTCATGGACAGGATTCCCGAGCTCTATATTTCGTTCATAGGAATCCTCAAGATGGGCGGCATCGCCCAGCCCTTGTTCTCGGCGTTTGGAGACGAGGCTCTGCTCACCCGGCTTGATGATGCCAAGACAAAGGCGATCCTCACGACCAAAAGACATGCCGGAAAGGTAAGGAGAATAAGGAAACATCTCCCAGAGCTCGCCAACGTGTTAATTGTTGATGCAGATGATAAGGAGCCGGAAAAGGATGAAATCCATTTCTCCATGGAGAAGGCCGGGAGGGTCGAAAAGTTCGGCATCGTGAGCGTGGGCCGGGAAACGCCTTCAGTTCTCCATTACACATCCGGGACGACCGGCAGGCCAAAAGGAGCGCTGCACGTACACTCCTCTATCATCGCCCAATACATAAGCACAAAATGGGTGCTTGATCTTCAGCCGGATGATATCTATTGGTGCACTGCCGATCCGGGCTGGGTCACAGGTACGTCATACGGCATCATAGGCCCGTGGGCAAACGGCGTGACGCAGGTTGTTCTGGATGCGGGATTCAGCGCGCCGAAGTGGTACTCATTCATCGAGAAATACAAGGTGACAGTCTGGTATTCGGCGCCAACGGCAATTCGCCTTCTGATGAAAGACGGATTTGATGTTGTGAAGAAAAACGATCTTACGTCACTTCGTCATCTCTGCAGTGTTGGGGAACCCCTCAATGCTGAAGCGGTGATCTGGTCTGAGAAGGCGTTCGGCAAACCTTTCTACGACACTTACTGGCAGACGGAGACCGGTGCGATAGTGATTACAAATTTTCCGGGCATGAAGGTCAAGCCCGGATCAATGGGAAGGCCTTTTCCGGGGATAACGGCTGCCATCGTCAATCCCAAGACATTTGAACCGATAACGAATGCAGGCTCGGTCGGACTTATCGCGCTCAGACCGGGCTGGCCTTCAATGATGAAAGACTACTGGAACAACAGGGAAACATACGAGAACAAGTTCAAGAATGGCTGGTATATCTGCGGTGACCGGGCGAGTGTGGACGATGATGGATATTTCTGGTTCGTCGGCCGCGATGACGATGTCATCAACACGGCAGGTCATCTTGTCGGCCCCTTTGAGATCGAATCCGCACTGCTCGAGCACAAAGCAGTTGCCGAATCTGCCGCAGTTGGAAAGCCTGATGCGATAAACATGGAAGTAGTGAAGGCGTTCGTTGCACTCAAGCCGGGCTATGAGGCCGGCAGCGACCTGGAACTGGAAATTATGAACTTCATAAGGAAGAAACTGTCGCCGTTGGCAATGCCCCAGGAGATCGAGTTTGTAGAATCGCTGCCCAAGACAAGGAGCGGCAAGATCATGAGAAGACTCCTCCGCTCCAAGGAATGGGGCGAGGAGATTGGTGACACGTCAACACTGGAAAATGACTGAGTCAGGATCGTTTCATCATGCTCTCAAGGAGGGTCTATGGCTGAAGATTTGAAGAAACTGATAATTGACTATGTGAAGAAAGAGTATCTTGACGAAGATTCCGATGAGGAAGTGAACGAGAATACCAAACTTATATCCAGCGGCATTGTGGATTCGTTCTCAATGGTGTCGTTGAAGACATTTCTGGAAAAGAAATTCCAGGTCAAGATCCCGGATGAGAAGGCAACACCTCAGGCATTTGATTC
The DNA here is from genome assembly GCA_030017955.1 of Candidatus Eisenbacteria bacterium. Taxonomy (NCBI): domain Bacteria; phylum Candidatus Eiseniibacteriota; species Candidatus Eiseniibacteriota bacterium. The sequence continues at coordinate 17,087 of JASEGR010000032.1, read as the reverse complement.
GGTCAACAACATCCTCAACCTCTTGAAAGAATTCGGAAGATCCTGAAGGAGAGATTATGGCATACAGCGACAAAGCAAAATCGTTCTACGGCAGTGAACTGTCGACCATAAGGGGCGGCGGGCTGTACAAGGAGGAGAGGTACATCGAGTCACCGCAGGATGCAAACATAAGAGTCGAGTACCCGCTGGGAGCCCCGGTCAAGGAAGTAACAAACTTCTGTGCGAACAATTACCTCGGCCTGTCAAGCCATCCCGAAGTAGTTGAAGCCGCGCACAAGGGACTCGATGCGAGAGGCTACGGCATGTCCTCTGTTCGATTCATCTGCGGCACACAGGACATTCACAGGGAACTTGAGGACAAACTGACTCAGTTCCTTGGCACCGAGGACACAGTGCTTTTTCCGTCGTGCATGGAGGCAAATGCGGGGCTCTTTGAGGTCGTCCTGTCTCAAGACGACGCCATGATCTCCGACCGGCTTGTCCATGCATCAATTGTCGATGGAATGAGACTCTGCAAGGCCCAGCTCTACAATTACAAACACTCAAACATGGCACATCTTGAGGAGAAACTCCAGGAGACCCAGGGATGCCGTTTTCGAATGGTTATTACCGACGGCGTCTTTTCGATGGATGGCGATGTCGCGAAGCTCGATGAAATCTGCGACCTGGCCGATAGGTACGATGCAATGGTGATGGTCGATGACTCTCACGCTACCGGGTTTCTCGGGAAAAACGGCAGAGGAACGCATGAGCACTGCGGGACCGTGGGAAAAATTGATGCAATCACGACTACGCTTGGCAAAGCTCTCGGCGGCGCAGCCGGCGGCTGTGTGAGCGGCCGCAGGGAGATCGTCGAGCTGTGCCGTCAACGTGCACGGCCGTATCTTTTCTCAAATACTGTGCCGCCAGTGGTCGTCGCGGCGTCAATCAGAGTCGTTGAACTGATCTCGAAGTCAACAGAGCGGCGTGACAAACTTGAGGCAAATACCAAGTACTTCCGGGAGAAGATGTCCAAGGCGGGATTTGATATCAGGGAAGGTGTTCATCCGATCGTGCCGATAATGCTGTACAATGCGAAACTCGCCCAGGACATGGCGCGTGATCTTTATGAGGAAGGGATATATGTCATCGGCTTCTCCTTCCCGGTGGTTCCCCAGGGACAGGCAAGAATAAGAGTTCAGATTTCTGCCGTTCACGAAAAGGAGCATCTCGACAAGGCCATCGCAGCGTTCACGAAGATCGGCGCAAAGTACAATATCCTCGGAAAGAAGAAAGACGAAATCATCGCAGCGTTTGGTCTCTAAGAATTATTGTTGGTAAGATGGAGCGCCGTATGAAGAGAATCATCGCGGTATGCGCGGTTGGAGGATTGGTCTTTGCCAGCTTCTCTCTGGTGCAGGCAGAGAAGAAGCAGCTTGAGGGCAGTGTCAGCATTTCAGGGGCATGGGCACTCTATCCCATGGCTCTGAAGTGGGCCGAGGAATTCCAGAAGGCTAATCCGAAGGTGAAGATAGATGTCCAGGCCGGCGGGGCTGGAAAGGGGATTGCGGATGTTCTGGCAGGGATGGTTGATATCGGAAATGTCTCACGCGACGTTCACCCGGAGGAGATTAGCAGGGGAGCTCTGGCTATTGCCGTTACGAGAGATGGTGTTGTCCCCATGATCAGCGAGAACAACCCGTTCCTGGGCGAATTGCGAAAGAAGGGCATTAAGAAGGAACAATTTGTCGCCATCTGGATAACTGGCAAGCTCACGACCTGGGGTCAGGTCCTGGGAAACAACCAGAAGGCTGCCATCCACGTGTACACGCGTTCCGACGCCTGCGGCGCAGCAGATACCTGGGCGGGCTATCTTGGGAAAAGGCAGGAGGACCTTTCCGGCGTTGGAGTCTATGGCGACCCGGGCCTGGCCGATGCGGTCAAACGTGATCCTCTGGGAATCGGCTACAACAACATCAACTTCGCCTATGATGCCAAGACGTTGAAACCGGTGAGCGGGATAGTAATCGTGCCGATAGATCTTAACGGAAGCGGGCAAGTAGAAACGGCCGAGAGTTTCTACGCCACACGCGACCAGATCACTCAGGCCATCGTCAGGAATGCCTATCCATATCCTCCGGCCCGCGATCTCTATTTCGTGACCAAAGGAAAACCGGCAAAGAAAGCGGTGGCTGAATTCATAAGATGGGTTCTGACAGATGGGCAGAAATACGTTCCCGAGACCGGCTACATTGCTCTGAACAAGGAAAAACTGGCCCAAGGTCTGAGGAAAATAAGGTAGCCGGAGATCCGTGACCGGGGCGGTCCTTCTCCAATGGTAGATATTTGAGACTTTTCAAAGATTATATCGCCCGGAAAGTGATGGTCTTCCTGACCGTCATGCCAGGCCTTCTTGTTTTTCTGATGTTCGTCGGCCTGTTTCAGAAGTCGAAGGCGATCCTTGCCGTCAAGTCCTTCTCGGAACTTTTCCTCCACTCTTCCTGGCATCCCTTTAGCGGAGAGTTCGGCCTCCTTCCGTTCCTCATGGGCACTCTATGGGTGACCATGGTTGCAATGGTTCTGGCGGTCCCCATTTCTCTCCTCACAGCCATCTATCTCTCTGAGTACGCACCGAAGCTGGTTCGTGAATTCACAAAACCGATAGTCGATTTGCTGGCCGGAATTCCTTCCGTAGTCTATGGAGTCTGGGGGGTGTTGCTCATCGTGCCTCTTATCGGGAGGCATGTTGCTCCCGTTTTCGGAATCTACTCGTCCGGGTATTGCGTGCTCTCTGGAGGGGTGGTGCTTGCCGTCATGATTTTCCCAACGATCATCCATGTATCGCTGGAAGTCTTCTCGTCGGTCGAATATGGATTGCGGGAAACATCTCTCTCGCTGGGAGCCACGAAATGGGAGACCGTGAAGCATGTCGTTTTGAGAAAGGGACTGCAGGGGATTATCGCCGCGGTCGTCCTGGGACTGTCCCGGGCATTCGGCGAAACCATGGCGGTTCTGATGGTTGTCGGGAATGTTCCGAAACTCCCGAAGTCAATTTTCGATGCAGCATATCCGCTTCCGGCCCTGTTGGCCAACAACTACGGGGAAATGATGTCAGTCCCGCTTTATGATTCGGCTCTGATGCTGGCGGCTCTGATCCTGCTCATCGTCGTCCTCTTCTTCAACATCCTGGCCAGGTTCTTCCTGGTAAGAGCAGAAAGAAAGGCAGAATGACGGGCAGAAGGAAAATCGAAGAGAATATCTTCAAGACCCTGATGGTGGTTTCGACCGGGGTCGTCATCGGCTGCCTTCTTCTCATCGTCGGCGCCATCATCGTGAAAAGCCTCCCCGCACTCAAGCTTTCCATGATTACCCAGACGCCCAAAGGCGGCTACTATCTTGGAAAGGAGGGCGGGATTCTCAACGCCATCATCGGCTCTCTGTATCTCGCCTCGGGCGCAACGCTTCTAGCTCTCCTGCTGAGCCTCCCGATTGTGCTCTTCCTCAATCTGTACGCGAAGAAAACTTCTGCATTCTCCACCTTCACCCGTTTTTCGCTGGATGTTCTATGGGGAATCCCTTCAATTGTCTATGGGGCATTTGGGTTCGTCATCATGGTTTTTCTCGGACTCAGAGCATCTCTTCTGGCGGGCATCGTCACCGTTACTCTTCTTGAACTTCCAATCATGGCTCGAGCCATGGATGAAGTCATAAGGATGGTCCCGGGTGCTCTCAGAGATGCTTCATACTCTTTGGGGGCGACCAGGCTCGAAACCGCATTGAAGGTAGTTGTGCGTCAATGCCTTCCTGGAATCCTGACCGCTGTTCTGATCGCCTTCGGGAGAGGGATCGGAGATGCGGCATCGGTCATTTTCACCGCGGGTTTCAGCGACCGTATTCCCGCGTCTCTTCTGCAGCCGGCAGCCACTCTGCCTCTGGCCATTTTTTTCCAGCTGGGAACTCCGTTTCCCGAGGTACAGCAGAGGGCTTATGCCTCTGCCGCAGTGCTGACCGGGATTATTCTTCTGATTAGCCTGGCTTCGCGCATACTGATTAAGAAATACGCAAGACATACGATCAGGTAAAGAGGAAAAGATGGAATTCCAGACTCACATAAGCATTCAGAATCTCAGCGTGTACTACGGAGACCAGGCGGCGCTGAAGGATATCACTTTGGATATTCCTGACAGAAAGATTACGGTGATAATCGGACCTTCCGGCTGCGGGAAGACGACTCTTCTGAAATCGCTGAACAGGCTGCTCGATCCAATAGATGGTGTGAAGATCCAGGGCAGAATCCTGGTCGATGGAGAAGATATTTATGGTCAGAAGGTCGAAGTCACTCATGTCCGGAAGAAGATGGGTTTGCTGTCACAGAGACCTCAAGTCCTTCCAATGTCAATCTACGACAATGTTGCCTACGGACCTAGAATTCACGGGATGCGGGACAGGAGAAAGCTCAATCAGATCGTACAGCATCATCTGTCCGTGGCCGGTCTCTGGGATGAAGTTAAAAACCGGCTCAACCACCCGGCTTCAAGGCTCTCCGTCGGCCAGCAGCAGCGGCTTTGCCTCGCACGGGGGTTGGCGGTGGGACCCGAGATCATTCTTGGGGACGAGCCTACTTCGGCCCTGGACCCATTTTCCAGCCAGAACGTCGAGCGCAGGCTCGTCGAGCTGAAATCTGAATATACGGTTGTAGTCGTCACGCATATTCTGCGGCAGGCGAAGAGAATTGCCGATTACATTGCCTTTCTCTACCTCGGAGAACTTGTTGAGCACGGCCCCGCCTCAGAGATTTTTTCCAACCCCAAAGATCCAAAAACAAAAGCTTATCTTACCGGAGAAATCAGCTAGTGCACCGTAACATAAGTAAGTTGACATTCACATTGCCGCTGAACGGTGCACTGCTGGGGGTTTTAGGGGGTCGAGCCCGACCCCCTAAGGGGTTACAGTTGCGAAAGTTGCCGGTGGCAAGTTTCGAAACGTCATAGGGGCGATAGCCCCTGTGAAAGTGCTGGGGCACCGCATAATAAGTCCGTGAATTTATGTGACACAGCACTAGCAGCATAAGAAGGGAACTTTCTCCTTGAGATAGGGTAGTAGGCTATGGTACCCTGTCTCACTGAAGGAGGCGCCTATATGAAACAGCCTACTGCTCACAGGGAACAGCTGGAGTTCCTGCGGAAGATCGAGGGACAGGTCCGCGGGATCCAGCGGATGATTGAAGAGGAGAGGTACTGCGTGGACATCCTGAACCAGATGCATTCCGTGATTTCTGCCCTGGCGAGGGTAGAGGATAAGATTCTTGAGAAACATTTCGAGCACTGCGTGGCTGACGCAGTCCAGGGCAGGTCGGCGGTTCAGAGAAAGCAAAAACTGGCTGAAATAGTGCAATTGATCAACCGGTTCAGGAAGGCCTGATGAAAGGCGTCCGGGAGATGAGAAATGGGATTTTGGCCGCATGTTTGGTGAGTTTCGTTGCCGTTCTTGCCGGAAGCAATGCTGCGTTGTGCAGTGACCGGCTCTTCTACAAGGAGATGAACCTCGTCGGCGGCTATTCTGATAGGGAGGGTTGGATAGGAGAGAGCTCAACCCTGGCAAATTCAGTTGGCTTTGAGTATTTCAAGAAATTCTCAGGAGAGTACGGAGACTACTTGACAGTGGACCTGCAGATGCGGGCTGCCTACGACGGAAAGGAAGATCCCGGCCGTTTCTGGGGGCTGGAGATACACAATGCCTGGCTGGAACACCGTCTTGGCTATGCAGCGAAAATCAGGGCCGGACATTTCGACCCGTCTTTCGGCCTCGAGCCGCTGCTTGATACCCATGGAACTATACTTCAAACGTTAGCTATGAAGGACATCGGATTCACGAAGGACTGGGGAATTTCCCTGAGGGGTTCATTGCCCCGGTTCGACTATGAGTCATCGATACAGCTTGGCTCCGGTATGAGCGTGCGCCGGACGGACGGGAGTTTTCTGGCCACCGGCAGAATCGGCTCTCCTGCGAATGAGAATCTGCAGTACGGCTTTTCGCTTCTTTACGGGAGGGTTCTGGACTCTGAGGGAATGAGAACATTTCCACAGAATAAGCTCATGTCTTCGGATGTTGTACTGAAGAGAAGGATAGGCTTGGATGCGCAGTATTTGCTCGGCTCATACCTTTTCAAGACAGAAGTCGCATACGGCAAGAATGACGCCAAGGCCGTGCTCGGATACTCGACTGAAATAGACTACACATTTCAGAAGTACCAGAACTGGGAACTGGAGCTTCAGTTTCAGCCCTGGATAGGTGACTTAAGCAGCAGTGATTCTGACATCTCGACACTGACCCTGGGGACATCGTACAAGCTGAGCCAGAATGCAGCTCTCAGGGCGGCGGTTCTGCATGATTTCAACATGCCGGACGGAAAGGAAGACAACAAGGTTCTGGTGCAGTTCTACTGGTTTGCGTTATAAGGGGGCGTCATGGCAAGAATAATCCCCATCTTCCTGTTTCTGTGCACATTCTACGGGGACTCTCTCGCGGCGGTCGGCTGCGAGCTCAACGATCCGGACAGGGACGTGAAGAGATTGTTTCCTGAATCCACCGGATACCGGACTGACTTCATAACTTTGAAAGAAAGAGGCGGAGAGGCCCTGCAAAAAGAAGTTGAAGGGAAACTTGGGAGCAAATTCGACCCTATCTACGAAAGCCTGGATGTCCCCTATGCCTATTACACGATACTGAAAGACAAACAGGTAATCGGGTATGTCCACGGCGTGAATCAGAAAGGCAAGTACGGAGGTCTGCAGTTGATTCTGGCAACGGATCCTGCAGGCAAGATTGTCGGCTTCTACTACCAGAGAATATCATCCCCTGAGTCGCAGAAGTTCAAACAGAAGGCCTTTACCGGCAAGTTCATCGGTCTTAGCCTGGCTGACTTCTATGCCAAGGATAGTCGCGTGCCGAAGATCGCCGATCCAAGTAGGAACAGCTCCGAAGATTTCAAGGCGACTCTGCGAGGAATCAAGAAGAACCTCATTCTATTGGATGAGTTTCTTCTGGCTGGAAAACACGACAAGCATTATCAGACAGGAGGTAAGTAACATGAAGATCACACACATCTTTCTGCTCGGCCTGATGCTGTTCATGAGTCTAGGGGCAGCCGCCGGCTATGCCGGCACGCAGAAATACGGAGAAGCCATCTCGAATCGCCAGGTGACTCCGATAAAAGATATCCTGGCCAACCCCAAGGCATACGAAGGCAAAACGGTCACCATCGAGGGAAAGATTGCCACCGAGTGCACATCGGGCTGCTGGTTTTTCGTCAAGCTGGCCCGCGGGACCGCCTCCATCTATGTGGACATCGGAAAATCAGGATTCGCCATACCCCAGAAGAGAGGAAAAATGGTATTGGTAGAGGGCAAGGTCATTCTGGGTAAATCAGGGCCAGCCATACTGGGAAAAGGAGTTGAGATCAGATGAAGCTCTTATCCGTTGCCTTCAAGCATCTGAAGAGGAAGAAGCTTCGCTCTTCTCTGACCATCGGCGGCGTGGCCATAGCTGCTGCAGTACTGGTAAGTCTGGTGGGGTTTGATTCAGGATACCAGCGTGGCCTGACCAGAGACATTGACAAGATGGGGTATCAGGTCCTCGTGACTGCCAAGGGCTGTCCCTACGAGGCTGCTACATTGATGCTGAAAGGCGGGGGCGGTCTGCGCTACATGGAGCAGTCAGTGTACGACAAGGTCGTAAAAGATCCCCGGGTTGAGAAAATAACTCCGCAACTGGTCTCGACAGTCTACGACAAGGACAGGCAGGATGGCCAGGGCGGGCTTGCTATGTATCTCGGGATTGAAGAATCATATCTCAGTCTTAAGCCGTGGGTGAAATTCAAATCCGGAGGATGGTTTTCCGGGGACGACGCCGACGAAGTTATCTTTGGCTATGAAGCTGCCGAGTTCGAGCAGCGATCCGTGGGAGACGAGACTCTCGTCCCGAATATCAACAAGGTGCTCAAGGTGGTGGGGATTTTTGAGCGGACCGGCACGCAGGATGACGGTGTGATATTTATGCCTCTCAAGACAGCGCAGAGGATATTCGATCTCCCCGGAAAGCTGACCGGCGTAGGCATCAAGCTCAAGGACATCGGCACGCTGGCTGATTTCGAGGAAGGTTTGTACAACGAGCCGGGGATTCAGGTCATCAGCATGGCACAGGTGAGGGGAACGATTTTCAATCTGATTTCCTCGGCAAAGGTAATGACCAACTCGGTGGCGCTTATCGCCATTGTCATTGCGATAATCGGCGTCATCAATACAATCCTGATGTCGGTATTTGAAAGGACCAAAGAGATCGGCGTAATGAAAGCCATAGGCGCCTCAAGGCTGGATATCTTCCGGATTATCTGGGTGGAGACCACTCTCATCTGCGTCATCGGCGGCATCGCAGGAGATATCCTCGCGATTGTCGGCACGCGGGCAGTCGAGTATATCCTCAGACATATCTTGCCGTATGCGCCCGGTGGACAACTAGTCCTGATCACCTGGCCGCTATTGTTGGCTTCATTTGCCGGCGCCGTGATAATGGGTTTGATCGCCGGGGCCTATCCGGCATACCGCGCTTCATCCATGAGGCCGGTCGAAGCGATTAGATTGGGAGACTAGGTATGAATGAGACATTGATCAGGGCAGAGAGGATAACCAAAGTCTACCGGCTTCCTGCTGAAGAGATTAAAGCTGTCAGGGACATTGATCTGGAAATCCGTGCCGGAGAATTTGTAGCTATCATGGGCCCTTCAGGTTCAGGCAAGACTACTCTGCTTGATATTCTGGGCTGCCTGGACAAGATATCCGGCGGCAAGCTCCAGGTTCTGGGGAAGGACGTCTCGAACATCCCGGAAAATTCTTTGGTAAATGTGCGGCGAAGAAATATCGGCTTCGTTTTTCAGGAATTTCTGCTCATCCCCACTCTTACGGCTCTGGAGAATGTGGAACTACCTCTGCTGTTTGCCAGATCCCCGCAGGAGCGCGAAAAGGCAAAAAGCGTGCTTGAGAAAGTAGGCCTTGGACATCGGATCAATCACCTGCCGAAAGAGCTGTCCGGTGGAGAGAGACAGAGGGTGGCGATTGCGCGGGCACTGGTGACCTCCCCGAAGCTGCTTCTGGCGGATGAGCCGACAGGGAATTTGGACACCAAAAGCGGTCAGGAGATATTCGATATCTTCAGAGACCTGAATCAAAAGGATGGTCTGACCATAGTCGTGACCACCCACAACAATAAACTTGGCTCCCAGGCCAACCGTATCATCTATCTCAAAGACGGCGTCGTTGTCTCAAAAGAGGAATCGAGCTTGTACTCCTGACCCCTCACCTTAATCCTCTCCCCAACGGGGAGAGGTTGGTGAGGGGGGAGCGGAGCCAGCGAAAAGCCCAATCGCCGCTCAGGCTCCCCGTCACACTGCCCGTTCAACCATCTTGTACGTAATGCAGTCCCAGACGGGGCATATGAACGAGCACATGAGGCAGCCGACACATTTCTCTTCATCGACGACGGGCTTCCGGTCGCTTTTGAACTCAATCGCCTGGTGCCCGCCATCCATGCAGGTTATGTAACACTGGCCGCAGTTGACACACTTGTCGAGATCTATCTGACTCTTTGCTTCAACCCCGTGATTCAAGTCGGAAGGCGTGACCAGGTTTCTCAGCGCAAGCCCGACAATCTCCTCAGGCGATGAGAATCCCCTGTCCGCGAGATAATCGGTCATGCCTTCAATCATGTCTTCAACGATCCTGTATCCATACTGCATGATTCCTGTAGTGACCTGAATCGTTCTCGCTCCGACAAGCAGGAACTGGACTGCATCAAGCCACGTGTAGATTCCCCCGATTCCCGAAATCGGAATCTTCAGATTGAGATCCTGAGCCATCTCAGCCACGAACCGAAGGGCAATGGGTTTCACCGATGCCCCTGAATATCCGCTGATAATTGACTTGCCATCGACATTCGGCAGAGTGACAAACTTATCGACATCTATTCCGGTAATGCTCCGTATCGTGTTGATCGCAGAAACACCGTCGGCGCCTCCCCGTTTGGCTGCCATTGCAAGAGGAACCATGTCAGTCACGTTTGGAGTCATTTTTGCGACAACGGGTATGTTGACGACTCTCTTGCAGGAGCGAGTGAAAAGCTCTATCAGCGCTTCGTCCTTCCCGACGGCGGTCCCTGTTCCTTCCTGAGCCATCTGAGGACATGAGAAATTGAGCTCAAGCATGTCGGCACCGGCGCCCTCAACGCGCTCGGCAAGCTCAGCCCAGTCATCTTTTGTAAAGCCCATTATGCTTACCACGACGGCATGCGAAGGGTATCTCTTCTTGATTGCAGTGATGTCTTTCAATTCATCACTAAGAGGCCGGTCACTGATTTGCTCGACGTTCTGCAAGCCGGCGACCCTCTTTTCCTCCACATGATATGCATTCAGCCGTGGAGATGGATGGACTACCTTGAGTGCAAGTCCGAGGGTCTTGTAAAAGACCCCGCCCCAGCCGGTGTCGAATGCCCTGCTCACCATGTCATATGAAGCAGCGACAGGGGAAGAAGAGAGGCAAAACGGATTCTTGAATTTCACTCCGCAGTAATCAATGCTCAGATCTATTTTTTTCATATCCTTGCCCTTCCCTGAGCTCTAATGCACGTGTCAATTGCGGCAGCGGCCCTCTTCCCGTCGGCAACTGCCTGAACAACTGTCAAGCCGCCCCTTATGATATCTCCTCCGGCAAATACACCTTTGACAGAAGTCTGCATGGTCTTTTCATTGACCGCAATGTACTTGCCTTTTTTCTTAAGTGACGAATAGATTTCTGCATTCTTCTCCGACGGGCCCAGACCGATCGCCTGTATCACGGCTCCAACCTTCAGGGTGAAAGATGTTCCCGGAACTTGCCGGACATTGGACGGAAGGAAGTTATTTGGCTTGATCCATTCAGTCTCCACGCCCTTCACTCCTGTCACCTTGCCGCTCTTACCTCCGATAATCTCTGTTACCTGGCATTGAGGCTTGAAGATCAGGTGGTTCATCCTCGCGAGTTCGATATCATCCTTGCATGCAGGGAGCTCCTTGAGGGATTCGAGTGATATGGCATACACCCGATTCGCCTTGAGGGCCCTGCATGTTGCGGCAACATCCATCGCAACAGAGCCGCCTCCGATAATGGCGACGTTCTTGTCCCTCACGAGTTTTCCCGCAGCACCTCGAGCGCCTTCCGCTCTTACGGACTTTAGGAAATCCTTTGCAGTCGCGATAGCCTTAAGATTGATGCCTGGGACCGAAACAGCATACGGTGTCTGCAGGCCGACTCCGATGAATACTGCCTTGAAACCTGATTTCAAGAGTTTCGCTGCCTGGTTCGGACCTTTGACCTGCGATCTGGTTTTGAAACGAACCCCCAGTTTCTCAAGAACCGAGATATCTTTGAGAAATGTGACTTCCGGACAGCGGAAGGAAGGAACACCGTAACGCAGGGTTCCGCCGATTTCTTTCTCTGACTCGAATACGGTAACCTGGTAACCTTTTCTTGCGAGCTCATACGACGCGCTAAGCCCCGCAGGGCCTGACCCGATTACCGCGATTTTCTCTTTCCTTTGAGGGGGTTTCTCATCAAGACTCACCGCCATTCTTTTCCCATAGTCAACTGCGAATGCCTGTAGTCCTCCGATGTCTATGGGGATATCAATGCCTGTTCTCGAGCATTCTTTGACGCAGAGTTTTTCTGTTGGACATACAAGACCGCAGACACCGCCAAGAATATTGTTTTTGATAACGGTGCGCGCTCCACCCTTGAAATTGAGGAACCTTATCTGCCTGATGAATTTTCCAGGGTCAGTCTCGGAAGGACATCCCCGGCTGCACGGAGCGTCGTAACAAAGCAGACACCTTGCTGCTTCCTGGAATGCCTCCTGCAAACTCATCACCTCCGGCACCTGCTTAAGACTGGTGATGCTTGACAGTTCTTTCATGGGAATCCTCTCTTGCAAGTACGCGCCTGACAATCACCTGACGAAGATTACGCAAAGAATAGATGACTTTTCCGGAATTTTGAAGCACTTTCTTCCGCCATTTGCCCGGGTCAACCGTTGCCTGCGGGCCCGCGCCGGAACCGGTTCCTCGGCACGGGCTCGGCTGCGCTTCCGGTGCTCGCCGGCCCTTGCGCCGAGGCATATTTCGTGCTAATATTTAGTTTGGTTACCTTGCTGCCACTGCTTTGTCAGTGCCTCATACAGTAGTTGTGGAGATTTGGCGGCCTACTTCCCCAAAGGTAGGTCAATGGATTGGCTGTTTTTTTCGCGAGAGACGTTTCTCGCGGAGAAAAGGTGGTGAGAGTATGCGGAACAAATTCCTAGCTTTCCTCCTAGTCCTTGTTGTCGCCTTCATCTCAATTCTTGCTGAGGTAGCAGGGGCGGGCTGGCCTCCTTGCGATGGCAAGGTCAGGGCCGAGGTCGCTGGGACGACAATCATTGTCTACCATGACCAGGCTGAGTGGAATTGCTGTGCCACCATCGTGTTCGACCTTGTTCAGGCCCAGGACACCTTGAATGTCTGTGAGTTTGAGACCTTTACTGTTGGACCATGCCACTGTATTTGCTGCTTTGATCTGGTGACGAGAATAGAGAATGTTGCGCCCGGAACCTATTTGGTCAGAGTAGTTAACGGTGAGACAGGAGAGTTGTTTGGAGAACTCTGGGTTACTGTGGAGGGACTTCCGCAGGGTCAGTCTTCACTCAGATCCAGAGAGCAGAGTCCCTGCGGGGGCTGGAATACAGGAGTCGAACCACAAACCAATCCGACCTGGAGCCGCATCAAAGCCCTGTACCGGTAATCTGTTGGCGGCCGTAGTCAGGTATGGATAAGACGGGGGGAGGAGATTATTTCTCACCCCGTAGCAGAGCAATTCGCAATATTCGCTTACTTCGTCAGCTCTGTTACCTGAAGGCACTCCGGAAAATCCTACACCTCCCGGAGAGCTAGGGCCTCTTTCGCGGTGCGGTCGCGCATGGAGAGGGCGCCGGAGAAGCATTTCTGAACGCAGATGCTGCAGCCGATGCAGTGTTCGGCTGAGATGACCGGGTGCCGGTCGTCGTCGAGGGTAACGGCGAGGTACGAGCACCGCGTGCAGTTCCCGCAAGACATGCAGAGGTCGGCGTCCACTGACGAAATGCGCTTCTTCGACGAGAGCGCCATGAAGTCCGTGATAGGATCTGGAAGTGCGCAGCCGATGAGACTGGAAATCGACTTCATTCCACGTGCTGCCATCAGGTGAGACAAGCCAGAGTTAAGCTCGTCTAAATATCCATAGCCGTACTTCATTACCGCTGTACAGAACTGGACAGTCTTTGCGCCAAGCGCCAGGAAGTGAGCGGCTGACTTGTAGTCCATTGTGCCGCCGTTCCCAGAGACCGTGACACCAAGATTCGCAACACTTGCAAGCGTTAAGTTGCTGATAGGCGCGATGCCGGCGCCGCTCATACCGTACACAACTCCCTCTTCCCATTCCATCTTCCGGCCGGGACGGAAACCCATCACCGGAAAAGTGTTGGCAAGCGTCACGCCCGCCTTTTTTCCGGGATAGCGGTCGAGCACTTCGCGAACTGCCTTCACAATGACTGCGACCGAAGTCACTGCGCCGGTCAACTTGAAGAGTTTGGGAACGTCCGGGTCTGAGACCTGCATTATCCAGTCGATTATCTTTGCCGTGAGACGTGCATTCTGCGAAACTATGGCGCCTTCGGTTCCGTCGCCGCCTTGTGGACAGGAGAGGCTGTACTCAATTGCCATGACGCCCGCGGATTCGAGTTTGCGGGTGTTGGATTGCCAGCCCCGGCAATCGCTCTCGTCATCTCCAGTTACCGGACCGCCGGTGGAAGCTGCAACCAGCCGGTCCGGGTACTCCTTCACAAGCCGCTCAACTTCGCGGCAAACGCGGTCGAGCTGATGGCCTGATACATTATCGCAGTTTCCCCAAGTTTCCTGGTCGAAAGCAATCATGTAGTCGGCGGGAATGTGGATTGGCAAATTGTCGAAGGCAGTCTTCATGACTCCGCCTGCCCAGCCGGCATCGAAGCCCCGCTTCATCTGCTCGTAGCCGTCAGAAGGCGGTGCGGCAGAGAGAAGAAATGGTGAATGAATGCTTCGTCCGAAAAAATCCGTATCAAGTGGAACAGGGAGGTTGTTGTAGCCCGGCACCAGCACATAGCTCTTCCGCGGGCGATTGATTTCGGGCTCAGCTTTCCCGGTAAGGAACGCCTCGACACGGATAGCTGCATTCTTTCCGGAGGCCGATGCCTCAACCACAGTCGAAGGCCCGTGAATGCAATCACCTGCGTAGAAGATGCCTTTGTGTTTTCTGTGCTGCAGTCCCGGCCGCGCCCCGATCGCCACAATCACATGCCGGAAATCTGAGCGCCGCTGCTCCGTGCCTGGAACATCCTTCACCTTGCCCGGGTGGAACTTTATCCCTTCGGGGAGAGTAACCTTTCTTGTATTGATGCCTGAGATGCCCTTTGGCGCCGTGATGCCGGTCAGTCGCACGCGGCCGTTCACATGGATGCCGGTCTCCATGACCTCGGTGAGCTCCTTTGGAGTAAGCGGCATCTCGGAAAGTTTTTCAAGCGCGAACATTTCCACGCGCTCAGCACCGCGTTTCTTCGCAGTAATTGCGCAGTCAACAGCGGTCGGACCGCCGCCAACAACGGCTACCGCGCCTTTCATCTTGTACTTCGCCGGGCTTCTCAGATAGTCGAGGCCCGCCACTGCTGCATCTTCGCCGCGAATGCCAAGACGAATTGGCTCCCAGAGTCCGACTGCAACTACCACTGCTTCGAAGCCTTTCGAGAGAAGCTCTGCGGGATTCTGCACCTGGGTCCGCGGGAGGAACTTCACATTCGGAAGTGAAAGCACAAAATCAACATCGCCCCGAACGGAAGACCTCGGGAGCCGGCGTTCAGGTATGACGTTACATGCGCCGCCAGCGATTCGTCCGCGATCCATGATGTGGACCTCAAAGCCGCGCTGCGCAAGGTAAAAAGCTGCTGTAAGCCCGGCAGGGCCTGCGCCGACCACTGCCACGCGGCGGCCATTTGACGGAACTGGTTTCAGTTTCGGCATGACGCCAAGCGCTCGTGCCTTCTCTATAATTGTTGCCTGGGCGGCTGGGATCTCGATCGGCCGGTCAAAGAGTTTCCGCGAACACTCCGCCTGACAGAACCGATCTGGGCAAACCAGACCGCACACCGTGCCAAAGGGATTCATAGTCATGATCGCCGCCGCAGACCGCTTGAAATCAGCAGGGCTCCCCGACTTCGCGGCCACCAGGAAGTCGGCGGCCGAGCAGTGAGCAGGGCAAGCTTCCCGGCAGGGTTTCTCCTCACAGTAAACGCAGCGCGAAATCTCAGCCGTGAGCTGTGCGTCGGTGAGCAGCAGTCTCTTCTTCATGATCGTTAGTTCTCCGTAGTGAGTGGCAACCAGCGGGCTATCTGAGCCCGGCGAACCGCTTCCAGGTCGCGGGAGAAACCTTTGCTGCCTGCCGGCTCACGTTCTCCCAATCAATGGTCTTGAGTTCACCGTGCCTCATGAGAATCTTTCCATCCACAATTGTAGTGTCCACAGGTGCGGCGGCAACCCCGAACATAATGTGCCCAAGGACATTGTCGGGCCTGATAGGCGTGAACGGAATGTGATCCGAAATGATCATATCCGCTGGTGCCCCGATGGCAATGCATCCGAGGGCTTTCGCGAAGAAACGCGATGCTACTCTTGCATTGGTTTTGATCAGCATTTCAGCCACCTCGACAAAACCCACACGCGGATCGCGGTGTTCGTGGTGCTGCAGCCAGAGAGCTGCCCGCACCTCTTCGCACATGTTAGAGGTCATGCCGTCTGTACCGAGCGCAACCGTCACGCCACGCTTCTTCATGTCGATTATTCGCGCCGCGCCGACGGCATTGTTCATATTCGACTGTGAATTGTGAATAACAATCGTGTCAGTCTCGTGCAGGATATCGATCTCGCCATCCGAAACGTGGATACAGTGGACGGCGAGAGTCCGCGATCCGAGTGCACCGGCAGACTTCAGCCGTTCCACAACCCGAAGGCCATACTCGTGCTCGCAGTGCTCCTGATCCGCCTTGTCCTCAGCCACATGGATGTGGATGCCTTCGCCAAACTTAGCAGCCGTGCTAACGCAAGCGCCGAGTGTTTTCGGTCCGACAGTCATGCTCGCGTGAATCCCAACCAACCCGTGGAGACGGCCGCTCTTGTCGCTTTTCACTCGTCGGAGGAACGCAGCATTCTCATCGATTCCCTCACGCGCGCCTTTCTCTCCATTACGGTCAGTCACCTCATAGCAGAGAGAAGCGCGAATACCTGACTCAAGAACCGCATCAGCAATGCGATCGAGACTGCCGCGGATGAAGCCCGGGCTTGCATGATGGTCTATGATTGTGGTCGTTCCGGAGCGGATGCAGCGGGCAAGCGGGATGAGCGCGGAGTAGGTAACGTCTTCCGGTACGAGGGCGCGGTCAAGCTTCCACCAGAGGTGTTCGAGAATCTCCACGAAGTTCTCTGACGGCTCGGTGGAGATGCCGCAGGCAAATGTGCTGTAAAGATGGTGGTGGGCGCAGATGAAGCCGGGCATTATGACCCTCCCGCCTGCATTGAGGTATTCAGCGTTCGCATGCTTTTTCTTCAGTTCCTTGGTCTTGCCGATGTCTGCAACTGTGCCGTTGCCCACATAGACTGCTCCATCCTGAATGACCCGGTTGTCATCTCCAAGCGTGAGCACCACACCATTACCCAGGAGCATCTCCCTGCCTTGTGTCATATTATGTCTCCACGCAGAACCGGCCTGGCCTCCAGTCAGAGCACCAAACAATGGGATGAAAAAGCCGCGTTTCATCGTGAATCTTATCTCATTCTGATGGATAGTCAACACCTCGATGGCCGCCCGGGTTGCCAATCCATTGCACCGCGACCTGCTAATGTCGTGTCCCGGAAGTTCCTTGTCTATGTCTTTGCCCCGGGACACGACACTTTCATAGGGGCTTCTCGCCCCTCTGACGCTTCGGAATGCTCC